>JBFFKD010000107.1:0-7676 GCA_041555595.1 Motiliproteus sp. | reverse complement strand
AGATTAGCAGCGACGCCGAACTGGCGGCGCAGTCGATGCAACAAAATGCGCAGGCGTCCGATGCGTTGGCTGCACTGGCGCAGTCGTTAAAAACGACGCTGGGTCAGTTTAAAGTCTGACGATTCGAGATGATTGATCGAAAAGTGTCAACGTTATTCAGGACGGGGCAAGATCAATAAAAAAGGGACTCAATCGAGTCCCTTTTTAGGTGCCTGCAGGATGGCTTAATTACGGCAACGGTTGGCACTGGCCTTGGGTTGAGAGGGTTACGCCAGGTGGTGTTGATTTGATGCTGCTATAGCTCAGATCGGTTTGGTTGACGACAAAGTGGTCACGATCCATGCCGCCAACGACGATGTTGCGTTTTTGTCGATCCAGCTGGTAAGCCGTATCTGTGACGGTTAGGGCATAGCCTTCAACGCCGTTGACCGAAGCACTGCCGGTCGCAGTGTCGAAGCGCAGATCATAGTAGCAGCGACCTTTGGGACAGGCGCGCGATTCCGCTTTATCCATATAAGAGGCGGTGTAACTGGCTGTGACGTAGCTGCAGCGTAATGCTATCGGCTCGGCCAGGGTTAAGGCGGGTAACGCCAGCAACAGAGTGCCGAGCGTCAGCTTGGCTGCGATCAGGTTACGGGCGTAGGGCCGGCACAAACTTGGTTTCAACAGCACTTTAGTCATGGTTGCCTCTCTTCTCCTTAAGATATTAGTCTGAATATACACTGCTTAAGCAGGAAGTGAAGGTCTGGTTGCTCGCTAAACAGTCGCCGCTGCGGTTAGGGGCATCTCCAGTGTTTCAGTTCCCGCCTATTGCGCCTGATCAAAGCAGACGCGCACGGTTAGTCCGCTAGAGCCCCCCTCCACATCGCCGAGCGTTAGCGATGCACCGTGTTGATCGACGATCTGTTGCGCGATCGATAACCCAAGGCCGCTACCGCTGATCGTCTGATCGGCTAACCGATAAAACCGTTGCAGTACCTTGTCACGTTCATGCGGAGCAATGCCTGGGCCCGTATCGCAGACGCAGAAGCAGACCTGACCAAGTCGTTGCTTGATCGCTACCGATATGTGACCGGAGGGCGGAGTGTAGCGGATCGCGTTGTCGATCAGATTGCGGCATAGCATGCTGAGACTGGCGCTATCACCGTCGATGATAATCCTATCGGGCGCATCGAGTTCAAGTTGTTGTGAGCGATCGAGAGCCAGCGGGGCTAGATCGGCGGTAACCTGGCGTAACAGTTTCGACAGGTCGATCGGCTGCTGCAGTTGATCGCTGGCGAACTCGAGCCGGCTCAGGGTCAGCAGCTGTTCGACCACGTGGGTCATTTGGTCGACCCCCTCGATGATCATTCCCGGCGTCTGCGAACTGTTATCCGTGGCTGTCCGTAACAGCTGTTGTTGCAGGTTTTGGGCGTGAATCCGAATCGCCGCTAACGGCGTGCGAAGTTCATGAGCAGCGTCGGCGGTAAAACGTCGTTCGCGCTCCAGCGCTTGATCGAGTCGTGTCAGCAGGGCGTTAATGGCGTCGACTACGTTGCTTATCTCGGCCGGAACCCGGTCGGTTTTGAGCGGTTCCATATGATTGGGGTTTCGAGTGGCCAGTTGATCGGATAGCCGTCGCAGCGGGTTTAGACCTCGCCGAACCACGACCGCGATCAGCAACCCCAGTAGCGGAATCATCAGCAGAAGGGGGAGCAGCGTGTGCTCGACAATCTCTGTAGCCAGCTCTTCACGGACATCGCTGCGCTGGGCAACCTTAATCCATAGCCTGAGCTGCGGATCGTGCAGCATAAAGCTGCGCCAGTGATGTTGATCAAGCTGCTCGTTGTGGTACCCCGGTTCCGACTGGAAGCTAAGATCGCTGCTTTGTCCCTGGCTACTCAGCAGTTCATCCCCTTGCTCGTTCCAGACCATAAACGCTAATTTACTTTCGTACTTGTGCCCCAGCCGGGTAGCTTCCTGATCCTCATAACGGGTTTCGCCGCTAGCGGTTGGCGGGGCGACAAAGGGGCGGTATTGCAGTGCATCCTTGAGTTGCGACAGCTGGGTGCGTTTGAGTTGAACGTCGAGCAGGCTCTGCAGTACGCGCGCCATCTGTGCCAGTTCGGCATCGAATAGCTCCTCGACCTCGTGGGTGGAATCCCAGTAGCTCCACAGTGATGCCACAGAGGTGACACCGAGGACGGTGGAGAGCAGGCTGATCAATAGGAAACGGCTGATGGATCTCATAGATAGAGGAGGCTCGGCTGGGGGTAGGTTGAAACTTATAGTCAGGCTTAGCCTCTCGGCTAGGTTATCGCGGTCGGCTCGATTCGGTAGCCGACCCCTCGGACAGTCTTGATCAGCTCGCTACCGAGTTTTTTGCGAAGGTGATGGATGTGCACCTCGACGGTGTTGCTTTCGACCTCGTCGTTCCAGCCATACAGCCGTTCGCTGAGCTGATCACGGGTAAACACCTGTCCGGGGTGGTGTAACAACTCCAGTAACAGGCCATATTCGCGGCGCGATAGTTTAACCACCTCGCCGTTACGGCGTACTTCACGGCTGGCTGGTTCGACCTCGATCTCACCGTGGCTCAGGGTCGGGCTGCGTGAGCCGCTCTGACGCCGTAATAAAGCACGAATTCGTGCCCGCAGTTCGTCCAGATCGAACGGTTTGATCAGATAGTCGTCGGCACCGCTGTCGAGGCCGCGGACTCGGTCCGAAACCTCATCTCGGGCCGTTAGGATCAGTACCGGAAGCTGGTGGCCGCGCTGACGCAACTCGCTTAGTACCTGCAGGCCATCGATGTCGGGCAGTCCCAGATCAAGGATCATCGCGTCGAACTCGCTACTGGCCAGAGCGTCCAAGGCGTGCTGGCCGGTGCGTAACCAATCCAGCGTTTCACCATCGAAGCTAAGCCCCTGTTGAATCCCCTGGCCCAGCAGCGGATCGTCTTCGATCAATAATAGCCTCAAGAATCCTTATCTCCGATACGACTCAGTAGTTTGACGATCTCGTCACGACGGCCTTGATCGGCTAGTGGCCTCGAGGGGCGGTCGGCGGCCATCATCGCTTTGTCCAATACCCGCCGTGCTTGCGAGTAATCTTTCTGGCTAACCAAAAAATCGGCATAAAAGTAGTTGCTGTCGATACCGTTGGGGTCGATCTCCAGCGCCTTCTCCAGCAGCTTACGGGCTTGTTTGTCGCTGCCGAAACTCAGCGGCCAACCGGGTACTTGATAATAGAGCGCGCCGAGACTGGTGTAGGCCGAACCCGATAGCGATTGTGGATCGAGTTCCAGCGCGTGCTCGAAACTCTGTTTGGCTTGCTCGACCAGTGACAGTGCCCCCAAACCACCCTTTTCACCGGCATAGGTACTGAGAATAATCCCCTGCCAAATCAACAGCTCGGAACTACGAGGATACTGCGTGACGAACTGATTCGCCAGTGTTGCTAGCTGCGCTATCGCCGCTTCACGTTGTGGCTCGGGTTGTTGGTACTTGATTTCGGCCCATTGTTGTTGAAGCTGTTGCATTGCAGTCAGGGACGGTTGGGTCTGGGCTTGCACCGGCGCGAGGTATAGCAGTGCCAGTAATCCGAGCGTGGTCCGGATCGGTTGGTTTAGTCGTTGTATCTTTTTCATCAGTGATCTCCTTGGCAGGATGGTGATGGATGGCTGATCTTGGTCTGGTTTGATGTGGCTTGGGTTGAATCAACCGGTATTGAGTCGGTTGAGGTTAAGGCTGCTGTTGTCAGTGCGGTGCCGTGAACAAACCTCGTGTCTGCCGGGGCTGGATTGTGGTCAGCATGACGCTTGATCAGTTGTAGCTGTTTGCCGATTGAACCGCCCACCAGGTTCGGAAACAGGCCGTTGAGCTTGACGAATAGGCGTTCCGGCCAGCCCAAAAAGCGGTGGGTGGCGTCGCTGTTGAGTAGCTCGACCAGTGATTTTGCTACCAGCGATGGGTTGTCGACGGCGTTGTTGAGCTGTGCATTAAGCTGATCAGCGGCGTCTGAATTGAGCGCGGTTTGGGTCGCTCGCGGCGCGAAGTATTGTACTTTGATGGCGCTGTCAGACAGCTCGCGTTGCAGGGCTTCGCTAAATCCGCGCAGGGCGAACTTGGTGGTGCAATAGCTTACGTAGCCGGGGTAACCGATACTACCGAAGGTGGAGCCGACATTGATAATCCGCGCCTGTGGCTGTTGCTGTAATAGCGGCAGCAGTGCCCGGGTTAGCAGCAGGGTCGCGGTTAAATTAGTCTCGATCAGCTGGCGGATCTGAGTCTCCGGCTGTTGTTCAAATAGCGCCAACTGGTTGGTCCCGGCCAGGTTGATCAGCACGTTGGGGTGAATCTGATGGGCATTGAGTTGATCTAGCAGCTGTTGTCGCTGATTGTCATCACACAGCTCGATGCAGTAGCTTTGGTGAGCTTCTGATGGATGTGGCTGGAGGCTGTCTAGCAGTGCATCGAGTCGTTTCTGATCACGACCGATAGCCAGGATCCTGGCACCTTGCTGGCTTAATCGACGCGCGCAGTGGCTACCGATGCCGCCGCAGGCACCGGTCAGTAAAATCTGCGTCTGAGAGATGTTCATACGATGTTCTCGGTTTGATGTTGTGTTCGGTATTGTTCAGTTCAACGGACTTCCGAACCCTCGATTCCCGCTGTAGCGGGTTACAGGTTGTTTATCATGTCGCCGTAGAGCCGGTAGTGGGCGCGAGCGGAGTGAATGATGATCCGTTGCTGCTCGAGATCACTGATCCGATTCACCAGTTGTTCGAAAAACTGGACATGATCCTGATCCAGATCGCCGTGCGAACTGAGATAGCTGAAGGCGTTGCTGGGCAGCTTTAATTCCGTCTGAATCTTGTCAGCAGCCTGGGTCGCAAGTGCCACGCTGGTGCCTTCGAGGACATGCACCATACCCAGCAAACTGACCGCATTAACACGACGGATGCTGTCGTAGGCGTAGGCCACCATCAGCTCAGTTTCAAACGTCGGTCCCGCTTCAATGGTGTCGATCGGATCGCCACCGGCGGCTGCGATATCGTTCAAAATCCACTGCTCGTGGCCGGTCTCTTCGTTGATATATTCGATCAGTGCCGGTTGCAGCCACTGCTGTTCGTCGCTCAGGTGACTGCCGCAAGCCATGAGAAGCGGTACCGTATGACGGACATGGTGGTAAGCCTGCTCTAAGAAGGCGAGGTAACGTTCGCGGCTGACATCGCCGGCTAGGGTTTTTCGCACCACCGGCGAGCTAAGAAGTTGGTTGCGCTCGGTTTCGGTCACTTCGAGCAACTGCTGGTAAAAGCTCATACGCACTCCTGAGTGTGAAGTGATGGTTGAGGTTGTGTGAGGTAACACTGCTCGATCTGTGTCTGATACGCCGAC
Organism: Motiliproteus sp.; assembly: GCA_041555595.1. Classification (GTDB taxonomy): domain Bacteria; phylum Pseudomonadota; class Gammaproteobacteria; order Pseudomonadales; family Balneatricaceae; genus Motiliproteus. Next base: position 2,301 of record JBFFKD010000107.1, on the reverse strand, counting down.
GCTATCTGGCAGCGACGCAGTCTGCCGTTAGCCGTGAGCTGATCATTGCTTGGGGTGAACGGTTGTGGGGTTGCGATCCATTGACCGATGCGGGCGTAATCGGGTAACCGGATGTTAAGTTGGTTGATCCAGTCGTCGACATTATCGGCATCGACAGCTGCGGCTGTCGTGATCACGGCAACGTTGAATGGTCTGCTATCGCCAAACAGGCAGGCTTGGCTAATCAGAGGGCTGGCACACAGCTCGGCCTCGATCCACTCAGGCGATAAGTTGCGGCCGAAACTGTTGATCAACTGATTCCCCTTGCGACCCTGGATATAGAGATAACCGCCATCGTCCAGATGACCGATGTCGCCGGTGGCCAGCCATTTGTGATCGTCTGCCTGAGAGGGCTTGTGCTCACCCAGATAACCGAGCATCGTCGCGCCCCGTACCAGAATCTCATTGTCCGCAGACAGCTTGATCTGGCAGTGTGGCAACGGTTGACCGACCGCCCCGTCACGCCGATGTAGCGGAGTGTTCAGCGCTACCACCGAGCCACACTCGGATAGACCGTATCCCTCGAACACCGGTATCGAACAGTGTTGCGCCTGTTGCAGCAGCTTCGGTGGCACATGGCCGCCACCGACCGCCACAAAGCGCAGCGAATCCGGTAGCATGCCCACCTCGGCCATGCCGACTAGCGCCTGCAGCAGTTCGGGTACCAGAATCAGGCTGTGCGGCTGGGTCTGGTGTAGTAGGGCTGCCAATACCGGCAGTTGCAGCTGGCCTGACCCCGACAGTCCGGTCTGCGTCGACGGATAGATCGAGCACTGGACGCCGGCGTAAAGGGACAGCAGTGCCCCGGCCACATGTTCCAGTAATACCGATAGCGGCAGCAGGCAGCAGTGGCGTTCGATTCCGATCGGTTCGAGCTGCTGGTACAGCGACCGGCATAGCTGATCGAGTGAACGACTGCTGAGGCAGACCCCCTTGGGTTGACCGGTAGTGCCTGAGGTGAACGTGATCAGGCAGGTATCGGCCGGACGGCTGAGCGGCGTCGGGCAGCAATTATGATCCGAGCCATTACGCCGGGCGGCACCGGGGTGGATGTCGGGGCGCAAGTAAGCTTCAACCCCCAGGGTATCTAACCGGTTCAGCTTGTCGCAGATCAGTAGCTTGATGCCGCAACTGTCGAGTGTATGGAGAATCTGATCGCGACTAAAAAACAGCGGAATGGGGATTAAGCACAGGCCCGCTTTGAGGGCCGCCAACTGACAGATAATCCAGTCAGGACCGTTCTCCATCAACAAGCCCAGCTGGCTAAAACCGCTCGCCTGCAAGCGCTGGCTCAGGGTATCGATACGCAGCTCTAATTCGGCGTAACTCAGGCTGATGCCATTGCCCTGCAGCGCGGGTTGATCGGGTTGCTGGCGAGCATGATGGCTGATCTGCTGCAGAATCGTTGACGGTTGCAGCTGGGTCGATTCAGTAGGCGTGGCGCTGGCTAGCATCATGGTGATAGTCCTGGAATTGAAATTCGGTGCGTTGAAGATTTTGGTGCTGAGGATGTTAGCGTTCGATCTGAATCTGGTTGTCGCGCTGCGGTCGAGCCGAGTTGGCCAGTTGTCGCAACAGTTGACGGTTGCTTTTTAGCCGCCGGATGCCGCGACCAATATGGCCGGCCATCACCAGCGGTTGTTCCTGGTAGTAACGTCCCCAGCGCATGGGATCTTGCTCAAGTCGGTTGGGATCGGCGGCGGCCAAAGGGATCAGTTCCAACCCGACTCCGAGTTTGTGGAAGCTGTTGAGTACTCGCGGGGTAACTGTGATCACCAGCCATTCGAATCCCTGGCGGTAATAAAACGGGGCCAGAGACAGGATCAGCTGGCGCGTCCAGCCGCTAGAGGTGGAGGCTAGATTGCCGACCTCGAGAATCTGATCGCGGCGGATCTCGTGGCTGGATGATGATTGCTGGCTCAGTAGCTGTTCGATCGGCTGATCTAAATATTGCTCCAGAAACAGTGGCCCATCGGCGGCAGACTGGTAACCGACCGCCGCCTGGACCTGTTGGCCGTGGTTCAGCAACGCGATCAGGTTATCGGAGTAGATGTCGACCGAGGCGTCATACTCTGCCCGGAAACAGCGCTGGATAAACTGCTTAACCTTACGGCGATTAAGGGGGTTGTCGATCTGCCCGTCCCAGAGATCGGCGTAGCCATCTGCTATCTTGGTTTCACCGTTGACAAGGTACACAGGAGCGCTGACAACCGCGTTGTCGCGGGCATGGACTGCCTCCGTGGAACCGATGATGTACCAGTT
>JBFFKD010000106.1:0-7715 GCA_041555595.1 Motiliproteus sp. | reverse complement strand
GTGACACAGAGTATCTGGCTCGAATTGCCGAGCTCGCGCAACAGGCGCCCCACGACCTCGGCGATGGCGCCACCGATCCCGACGTCGACCTCATCAAACGCCAGTACCGGTGTGTTGGAAGTCTGTGCGGTGACCACCTGAATCGCCAAACTGATACGTGACAGTTCGCCACCGGAGGCAACTTTGCTAAGCGCCTTGGCGGGTTGACCCGGATTGGTGCTGATCAGAAACTCGCTCTCCTCCAATCCATGTGCTTTGGCGCTTGCTGCGGTCAATTGCACCTCGAAACGACTGGCAGGCATCCCCAGCTGCGCTAACTGCTCGTTGACCTGTAGACCCAACCGGTCGCCGGTCTCGGCGCGCTGCTGACTCAACAGACGTGCCTGCTGTTGATAGCCTTGTTCCGCCTCCAAGCATTGCTGCTCAAGCTGCTCTAAAGCGGCATCACCTAGACTCAGATCGGACAGCTCCTGCGCCAGTTGCTGATGCAGCTCCGCCAGCGCCATCGGGTCGACCTGATGCTTACGGGCGATCTGGTACAGCAGGCTCAGTCGCTCTTCGACCTGCTCCAGCCGTTGTGGATTCACTTCGGTGCGATCGATAAAGTGACTCAGCTCCGACGAGGCCTCTTCAATCTGAATCAGTGCCGAGTTGAGCATCTCACTACTGTTACTCAGCGTGTCGTTATCGATATTAAGCGAAGCCAACTGCTGCAAGCACTGGTTCAGCAAGCTAGCACAGTTGCCCGACTCATCTTCGGTGGTACGTTGACGGATATTGTCGCAGGTCTGCAGCAACTCTTCGGCATGGGCTAACTGTTGCTGCTCCTGCTCCAGCTGGTTTAACTCACCGTTTTCTGGCGCCAGTTGATCGAGTTCCTGCACCTGATAGCGCAACAACTGTTCACGGGCGTGCTGCTCATCGCTTCGACTACGCAGCGCGTCAAGCTTGTGCTGCAGTGCCTGCCAACTGCGGAACAGCAACCGGACATCGGCCCCGAGCGGTTCCAGCCCCCCGTAACAATCAAGTAACTGGCGGTGGTGGTCTTTTTTCAGCAGTTTCTGGTGTTCATGCTGACCATGTATTTCGATCAGTTGTTCACCGAGTCCGCGCAAACTTTGCAGCGGCGCCGGCTGACCGTTGATATAGGCACGCGAGCGCCCGTTACTGCCGACGACCCGACGCAGAATACAGTCGTCATCCTGATCCAACTCGTGATCGGCCAACCATTGTTTCGCCTGCGGTAGCTGACTGAGGTCGAAGCTGGCGCTGATATCGGCACGCTGACAGCCGTGACGAACCATGCCTGAATCGCCTCTGTCGCCAAGCGCCAACCCCAGCGCATCGAGCATGATCGACTTACCGGCGCCGGTTTCACCGCTAATCACGGTCATCCCCTGATCCAGCTCCAGATCCAACTGGTCGATCAGGGTAAAATCACGAATGCTCAGGTGGGTCAGCATGGCAGGGCTCCTGTCGGGGCAATAACAATAAACATGGTTATTTATACAGTACTTTATACAGTGCCGCCAGCCTCGTTTTCAACTCTGATTCACACTCCTGTTCAAAGCTAAAAATTTAGCCTTGAAACCCCTGTGGCCATCCCCATATAGGGGTTTCAGAAATGGCTTATGACAAACCATGGCCTGAGCAAGAATACCGAGTTTGGAGAGATCGATGGCAAACCAAGACAACGTGCAGACCGACGAGACATTGAATCCGGAAGCTGTGAATCCAGAAGCGACGGCAGAAGGTACGGCAACGCCGTCGGATACAGACAGCGACCAGAGCGCCGAGTCTGAGCAGCCAACAGCGGCACAAAACCTGGATAAAGAGCTCGAGCAAGCCCAACTGGCTCTGAGCGAAGCCAAAGATCAGGTGCTACGAGCTCAGGCCGATGTCCAGAACGTTCGTCGCCGGGCCGAGCAAGACGTCTCCAAGGCACGCAAGTTTGCGCTGGAGAAGTTTGCTGAAGAGCTGATCCCTGTTGTGGATAACCTTGAGCGCGGAATCGAATCAGCCCAGAACGATGCAGCCGATGTCAAGGTGATCCGAGAAGGGATGGAGATGACGCTGACCAGCTTTGTCACCGCGCTGAAGAAATTCAACGTCGAACCGATCGATCCACACAATGAGCCGTTTGATCCGCAGCTGCACCAGGCGATGTCGATGGTCGAGAACGACAATGTCGAGCCTAACACCGTCTTGCATGTGATGCAGAAGGGCTACCAGCTCAACGGTCGTCTGGTTCGCCCAGCCATGGTGATGGTCTCCAAAGGCGGCACTAAGAAGCCGACTGCACCGAGCATCGACGAAACAGCATAAACCGTTATTTCAATCGTTTCTGTTTGTACATTTTTTAAGCGGTTATTCATCACAGCCCTTGAAACCGAAACAAACAGACCTATATAGCAATCATCAAGAATCAGCCGGCCTCGACCATTCGACGAGCCGGACAGTAAGACGGAGCAAAACATGGGTAAAGTAATTGGTATCGACCTGGGCACCACCAACTCTTGCGTGTCAGTCCTCGATGGCGGCAAGCCAAAAGTAATTGAAAATGCGGAAGGCGATCGCACCACCCCTTCGATCATCGCCTACACCGACGATGGTGAAATTTTGGTAGGCCAGTCAGCCAAACGTCAGGCTGTCACCAACCCGTCCAATACCCTGTTCGCGATCAAGCGTCTGATCGGTCGTCGCTTTAAAGACGACGTCGTCCAGAAAGATATCAAGATGGTTCCTTACGGCATCTGCGAAGCCGATAACGGCGACGCTTGGGTCGATATCAAAGGCAACAAGCAGGCTCCACCACAGATCTCTGCTGAGATCCTGAAGAAGATGAAGAAGACCGCCGAAGATTTCCTGGGCGAGTCAGTCACCGAAGCGGTCATCACCGTACCGGCCTACTTCAACGATTCACAACGCCAGGCGACCAAAGATGCCGGTAAGATTGCCGGTCTGGAAGTTAAGCGGATCATCAACGAGCCAACGGCTGCGGCACTGGCTTACGGCATGGACAAGAAGCGCGGCGACAGCACCATCGCGGTTTATGACCTCGGTGGCGGTACCTTCGATATCTCTATCATCGAGATCGCCGAAGTTGACGACGAGCACCAGTTTGAAGTGCTGTCGACCAACGGTGATACCTTCCTGGGTGGTGAAGATTTCGACTCCCGCCTGATCGAGTACCTTGCCGACACTTTCAAGAAAGAGTCTGGCATCGATCTGCACACCGATCCTCTAGCGCTGCAGCGTCTGAAGGAAGCGGCCGAGAAAGCCAAGGTTGAGCTGTCTTCAAGCCAGCAGACCGACGTTAACCTGCCCTACATCACCGCCGATGCAAGCGGTCCTAAGCACCTTAACGTTAAAGTGACCCGCGCCAAGCTGGAGTCACTGGTTGAAGAGCTGGTTGAGCGCTCTATCGCCCCTTGTGCCCAAGCACTCAAAGACGCTGGCCTGTCGGCCTCCGAGATCGACGACGTAATCCTGGTCGGTGGTCAGAGCCGGATGCCGCTGGTACAGGAAAAAGTTAAAGCGTTCTTCGGCAAAGAAGCGCGTAAGGACGTCAACCCTGACGAAGCCGTTGCCATGGGTGCTGCGATCCAGGGTGCGGTTCTGTCTGGTGAAGTGAAAGACGTACTGCTGCTAGACGTGACTCCGCTGACACTGGGTATCGAGACCATGGGCGGCGTTGCCACCGCGGTCATCGAAAAGAACACCACCATCCCGACCAAGAAGTCTCAGGTGTTCTCCACCGCCGATGACAACCAGAGCGCGGTAACCATTCACGTGGTTCAGGGTGAGCGTAAGCAAGCGACTCAGAACAAGTCACTGGGTCGTTTCGATCTGGCCGACATCCCACCAGCACCTCGCGGCATGCCGCAGATCGAAGTCAGCTTTGACCTGGATGCTAACGGTATCCTGAACGTATCGGCCAAAGACAAGGCGACAGGTAAAGAGCAGTCGATCGTGATCAAGGCCTCTTCCGGTCTGTCGGATGACGAGATCGAGCAGATGGTTGCCGATGCTGAAGCCCATTCAGCAGAAGACGAAAAGTTCGAAGCCCTGATCGGTGCTCGTAACGCCGCTGACGGCATGATCCACACCAGTAAGAAGACACTGGAAGAGGCCGGTGATAAGGCCTCTGATGAAGAGAAAGCAGCGATCGAAGCCGCTATCACTGCGTTGGAAGAAGCGGTTAAGAGTGACGACAAGGACGACATCGAAGCCAAGACCACCGCGCTGACCGAAGCGGTCTCCGGTGTGGCTCAAAAGATGTACGCCGAAGCCGCTGCTGCTGAACAGGCCGCCGGTGGTGAAGAAGCTCAAGCTGAATCGGCTCAAGCTGAAGACGTTGTCGATGCCGAGTTCGAAGAGGTCAAAGAAGACAAGAAGTAAGCTTACCGGGCAGTGTTAAGCTGCTGAAAAAGTGAGTAAAAGTAACGCGGGAGCCGGTCTCCCGCGTTGCTGCATCTGGCACAATTGACGGTTCCCGATGCCTCAAGGTGTGACAACAACAAGTTTTTAGCCAGCAGCTTTTAATAAGCAAGGCCATCATCACAACCTGATTTATTAAAAGCCGTTCACCGAGCAATGAGTTATGTCCAAACGCGATTATTATGAAGTCCTGGGCGTGTCACGCGACGCCGCCGACCGCGATATCAAGAAAGCCTACCGCCGCCTGGCGATGAAGCACCATCCCGACCGTAATCCGGACGACAAAGCGTCGGAAGACAAATTTAAAGAGGCTAACGAAGCCTACGAGATCTTGTCGGACGCGCAGAAGAAAGCAGCCTACGACCAGTATGGTCACGCCGGCGTTGATCCCAATATGCGTGGCGGCGGTGGCCAGGGTGCCGGTGGTTTCGGTGATATCTTCGGCGACGTATTCGGCGACATCTTCGGCGGCCAGGGTGGCGGCGGTCGTGGCCGATCGCGGGTACAGCGTGGTGCCGACCTGCGCTACAACATGGAACTGGATCTTGAGGACGCGGTTCGCGGCGTTGAGAAGAAGATCCGCATCCCCACCCTGGTTGGCTGTAAAACCTGCGATGGCAGCGGTGCCAAGGCCGGCACCAAACCCAAACCGTGCGGGACCTGTGGTGGAATCGGCCAGGTCCGCATGCAGCAAGGCTTCTTCTCAGTCCAGCAAACCTGCCCGGCCTGCCACGGTGAAGGCTCGATCGTATCCGACCCATGCACTGACTGCCGGGGCCGTGGCCGCACTGAAGAGACCAAGACCCTGTCGGTCAAGATCCCACCCGGGGTTGATACCGGCGATCGGATCCGTCTGGCCGGCGAAGGCGAAGCGGGAACTCACGGGGGGCCGGCCGGTGATCTGTTCGTTCAGGTCGCGGTACGCCAGCATTCAATCTTCGAGCGCGACGGTCGCAACCTGTACTGTGAAGTTCCGGTCAGCTTTGTCGATGCCACCCTCGGTGGCGAAATCGATGTGCCAACTCTGGACGGCCGGGTCAAACTGAAAGTCCCGGCTGAATCTCAGACCGGTAAGATGTTCCGTCTGCGCGGCCGCGGAGTGCCACCGGTGCGCGGTGGCGCACCCGGGGATCTGATGTGTCGGATCCAGATCGAAACGCCGGTCAGCCTAAACAGCCGTCAGAAAGAGCTACTGCGCGAGTTCCAATCAACGCTGGATGAGAAGTACGAGAAGCACTCGCCGAAGAAGACATCTTTCTTCGACGGCGTGAAAAAGTTCTTCGAAGATATCTAAGCGTTAGATTACGACAGGGTTCAAAACCCAACACGCCCCGGTACGGATTGACTCCTGCCGGGGCGTTATTGTATCAACCACTAAAGCCTGCGGTTGATCCACCGATCAGAATCAGCTGCCGTAACCGGCAAGCAGGCGCTGCCAGTGCGGATCGTGGTTCTGGTTGGGAAACAACTTTTGTACCGAGCGCAGCAGTCGGTCCAGATTACCCTGCTGCCACTCTTTGTCGATCGGTCTGAAACGACAGCGGTCAAAGTCGATGATATAAACTCGATCGTGACTGTTAAGCAGAATATTACGGATATTCAGATCGACGTGATCAAGACCGATGGTATGAAACTTGGCGATCGTCTTGCCCACCTCATGCCACGGGAAGTGGTGCAGATCCGATTCCAACCGCTGCGCCATCGATTTTACATCGGCCAGCCGCTCAGTAATTAGATCGGCACGGTAACTCAGCCCTTCACGGATCACCTGTGCTGCGATCGGCCGAGGCACCGGTAGTCCACGCTGGCGTAGAATTTCAGTCAAGGCGAACTCTTGATAGGCTCGGCTCTGCTTAAGACCGGACCAGAGATAGCGGTCTTCGCTCAATTTAGCCACCAAGCCACCCCGCTTGTAGTGGCGCCAGACCAGATTCAACGACAAGCCGGGATGGTGCAGAAAAAAGCTCTCGCCGCGGCCAGGCGCTGATCCCACAGTACCACCCTGGCTGCTCCACCAGTTGAGATCAAACCAGGATGGGGTAAGATGCTCAACCAACTCCGTGACCACCATAATGGTGGATGCGCCGTGCTCAACAATTTGGAAACTCATTCGTGAACCTTACCGGTACTGCTGAAGATCAAGCGCTGAAAACTTCGCCGCTGCTGGGACGTGTGCCGAAGTCCATCTGCATTGTACGCCTGTCGGCGCTGGGCGATGTCTGTAACGCGGTGCCTGCCGTGCGTGCGTTGCAACGGCAGTGGCCCGATTGTCGCATAACCTGGATTGTGGGCAAAACCGAACGTGCCCTGCTCGAGGGCTTAGATGGCGTCGAGTTAGTCGCCTATGACAAAAAAACCGGTCTTAAAGGGATCTGGGCACTTCGTCGTCAGCTTAAAGGCCGCCGTTTTGACCTGCTGCTGCATATGCAGGCGGCACTGCGCGCCAGCTTGGTATCGCTGGCGATCAAGGCCGATGTTCGACTCGGATTCGACGATGAACGGGCCAAAGATCACCAACAGCTGTTCAGCAACTCTCAGATCCCCGCCAACCCGCACAAGCATGTACTCGACGGTTTCATGGATTTTGCCCGTAGTTGCGGTGCTCAAGTCGATCGGCTGGAGTGGCGGATGCCGATTCCAGAGCAAGATCGCCAAGCGGTCTCCCAGCGAGTCGGCGATGGTGACTATCTGGTGATCAGCCCCTGTTCCAGCCAACGGGTACGCAATTTTCGCAACTGGTCGGTCGAGGGTTATGCCAAAGTGATCGACTATGCCTGGCAGCAACACGGGATTCGCACCGTGCTCAGTGGCGGTAACACCGAACTGGAGCAGCAGTATGGCCAGCAACTTGAACAGATCTGCCAACAGCCACCAATCAACCTGATCGCCAAAACCCCGCTCAAGCAGTTATTGGCTCTGATCGAAAGCGCCCGCTTGGTGCTAGGACCCGACTCAGGGCCGATGCATATGGCCACCGCCACCGGAACCCCGGCACTGGGGCTGTATGCCAGTTCCAACCCCGACCGCACCGGCCCCTACCTGAGCCGGGACTGGGTGGTCAATGCTTACCCCGATCAAGTACGCAAAACCTTCGGTTGTGAAGTAGCTGACATCAGCTGGGGCAAGCGGGTCCGCCAACCCGATGTGATGGATGGCATCAGCGTTGCGCAGGTCACCGCCATGCTCGATCAACTGCTTAGAGACAATCCCGCGTGAACCGATCCCGCGAGAGTTCGCCGTCCCGGCGTTATCAATGGTTGTTGCGACTGCTAGCC
>JBFFKD010000105.1:0-7741 GCA_041555595.1 Motiliproteus sp. | reverse complement strand
GGTCGCCTTGGGCGGTGGATAGGCACCGTAGATATGCAGCTGGGCGTCTGGCAAGCGCTGTCGGATCAACGGCCAGATCGTCTGTTTTAGATGCAACACCGCATCCCAGTTGGGGGCATGGCGAAAGTTGCCAATCGAGATAAAGTGCTGGCGCTGATCGAACTCAGGCCACTGCGCCATCGTCTCGGTGTCGATTCCTGGCAGCATAAAGCGGCAATGGTGCAGCAACGCCTCGGGCACCTTGAACTGATCGGTAAGCAGTTTGATCTCGACTGCAGAGATCATCAACGCCAGATCACAGCGCAGGATACTGGCCACCTCACGTATCGCCAGATCACCGGCCAGATCCTGCTGCACCATGGGTCGCTGCTGCTTCACAGCCTGATGCCGGGCATGGCGCAAGCAGTGCAGGTCTTCGGTATCTAGCAACCGCAGCGCCTGCGGGCACTGCTGCTCGACCCGCCAGCCAAACTGTTCCTCCATCATAAAACGATCAAACATTACGATATCGGGGCTGCAGTGCTGCACGAACGTATCGAAGCTACTGCTGTTAAGTTCGATCGTCGCTTTAGTCACGCCCAGCGCTTCGATGTCGGCCCGATGATCGCTATCGGCGGCCGGACTGGCGTAGGTGACCTGCCAGCCTTGCCGCTGAAAAAGATCGATCAGTTGCAGCATCCGGGCACCGGCTGCCGATGAGTTGGGTTCGGGCCAGACGTAACCGATGATAAGAACGTGGGTCATAGAGGATTAAACAGGTTGCCGTGAATGGTGCAGTCTATTCGCCGAGCGGCACTGACAGCAAACCAAATTAGCCAGCAAATAAAGCTGCTCTTGATTTCGGTCTGTGGTAAAAAGCCCAGACACTTTTAAGGACGCTCCTATGAAAACATCCATCAAGACATTCGCCGCGCTGGCCTTCGGTGCCCTGCTCTCCTCCATCGCTTCCGCCGACAGTCTGACGGTATCCGACCTACACGCCCAGCGGGCAGACCTTAGCGGCAAACAGGTCACCATCACCGGCAAAGTGATCAAGGTCAACAACGGCATCATGCGTCGCAACTTTATTCATGTTCAGGATGAAACCCGCGCCGGCGAGAACGATCGTGCCATCTTCACCAGCCAGCAGACCGCTAACGTAGGTGATACCGTCACTGCCACCGGTACCGTCAAACTCGATACCGATTTCGGTATGGGCTACTTCTACCCAACGCTGGTGGAAGAGTCCAATTTCGAACTGGCTAAGTAACACAGACCAATCGATCACGACCAAGACAGGCGCCCAGATGGCGCCTTTTTTTAGAGATCTAGCTGCAGCTGCTGGCAACATCCTTCACTGCCACCGCCAGACTTGTACGAGAACCGATTTTGACAGAGCAACGATTAGAAACACTTTCTGATGCCGTCAGCCAGGCACATACACTCATTCAGCAGAATTACAAAAATATCGACCCTGTCGTCGGCGTTAGCCGCAACATGCGCGCCAATGGTTTTCCAGCTGATGTCATGACAATCGATTGCTTAAAAAGCGGCAAACGCATCATTCTGATATTGCATGATAAGCAGCCGGACACCATCAGTTTTCAATTGACCTACAAAGATGCTGACTCAGAAGGCGAGTATCAAACGATCCCCTCTGCTGATGTCACGAGCCAGCAACTCTACAACTGGATAAGTCACTATTTTTCGCCCCTTCGATAAGGCACTGTCCGTATTCCAGCAAGCGCCAGACAGCGGATACCATTATAACTTTGTCGCTCATGCGACCTTTCGGGTTTAAGGTTACTTAGAGATGGCTCTGCAGCGATACACCCGGCACACTCCCCCCTTGAAAGCACGTAGCGATCAGAAAAAGTGTCGTTAGCATAGAGGTGATACAGGTTAACCACCGCTGCAGTGGTTGGCGGACTGCCGCTGCAAGTCTGAAGTAAAACTGTTCCAAACCCTGTTGAACCCCGAATTAATCGATCCGTCCTTGTTAAATTGCAAAAACTATCCAAAATAACTACCTAGCATCTCAATTGTGTGCGATATTTCGCGCCTCTCGAAGACACCTAGTCTGGCGTCAATATAAATCTTTGAGCTTCGCCTATTCAGAGTGAAGCCAAACTCACGACAATCACATCGACGGAGAGGTCGATGATGTTTTTTGGGGGTTTTATGCCTTGGAAAGTCAACCAATAACACACTGGTCTGCTGAGCAATCAGCGGAAATCTACGGTATCAATAACTGGGGAACCGACTACTTCGAACTGTCTGATCAGGGCGATGTCGTGGTTAAAGTGCCCGTTAATGACGTACTCGTTCGGGTCTCTATACCCGAAATTCTGTCTGGAATTCGTCAGCGAGGTCTACCGCTGCCGTTGGTTCTTCGGATCGAAAACCTGCTCGATGCCCAGATTCAGAAACTTAACGAAGCGTTTAACCGAGCGATCGATAAGCAGGGATATCAAGGCTCCTATCAGGGCGTATTCCCGATTAAGGTCAATCAGCAAGCGCAGGTGATCGAAGAGATCGCCCACTTTGGTGAGCGCTATCGGCATGGTCTGGAAGCGGGCAGTAAAGCCGAGCTGATTATCGCGCTGTCGACGCTCAAAGCCGACGGTCGACTGATCGTCTGTAATGGCTACAAGGATCAGGAGTTTATCGACCTAGGTCTGCGAGCGCAGCGATTAGGTTATCGCTGCCTGTTCGTGATCGAAACCCCGACCGAACTGCCAATAATTATCGAGCGTAGTGAAGCGTTGGGAATTCGGCCGTTGGTCGGTGTGCGCATCAAGCTGTCATCCAAAGTCAGTGGCCTGTGGAATAAGACCAGTGGTGATCGCAGCATTTTCGGCTTGACGACCAATCAACTGGTTGAAGTCATCGATAACCTCAAGCAGCACAACATGCTCGATTGCCTTCAATTGCTGCACTACCACCTGGGTTCGCAGATTCCAAATATTCGAGAGATCCGCAACGGGGTGATGGAGGCTTGCCGTTACTACACTGACCTCGTCAAAGAGGGGGCTGCGATGGGTTTTCTGGACCTCGGCGGCGGCCTAGCAGTTGACTACACCGGTGCCCGTATCAACCAAGAGCATTCCAAGAATTATAACCTCGACGAGTATTGCAGCGATATTGTTGAGGTGGTGATGAGTACCCTCGATGCCCAGGATATCAAGCATCCCTGCATTGTCACCGAGTCGGGACGAGCCACCGTCGCTTACTCTTCAATCCTGCTGTTCAATGTATTGGAAGCCACCAATTTTGAACCGGTGGAAACGGTGCAACAGCTACCGGATGAAACACATGAGCTGATCTTAAATCTGCGCGATGTGCTTGAGGATATTACACCGAAAAATTTACAAGAAAGTTACAACGACGCTCTTTACTATCGTGATGAGATAGGTGAATTATTCAAGCGTGGCCAGATCAGCCTGCGCGAACGATCCCAGTCCGAGAACCTGTTCCTGGAAGCCTTGCAACGAATTGCCCTACTGCTGAAACAATCAGATCGTATTCCGCCTGAACTGCAAGGACTCCGCGAATATCTGGCCGATATCTACTACGGCAATTTTAGCGTGTTTCAGTCGCTACCCGATATCTGGGCGATCGACCAGGTTTTTCCGGTCATGCCAATCCACCGTAACGATGAAGAGCCGACACGCGATGCCATCATCGCCGACATCACCTGCGACTGCGATGGCAAAATCGATCGCTTTATCGTTGACTACGAGTTGCGAAATACGTTGCCGCTTCACCCGCTCAAGGCAGGTGAAGATTATGTATTGGGGGTTTTTCTGGTCGGTGCCTATCAGGAGACCCTGGGAGATCTGCACAACTTGCTTGGTGACACGGCAGTGGCCAGTGTACGGATCAACGAGGATGGTTCGTTCGATGTAATGAAGGAGCTTGAAGGGGACAGTATCGCCGACGTGCTCAGTTATGTGGAGTATCAACCTAAAGAGCTGTTTGAGAACTTCCGTGCTACCGCTGAGCGTGCGGTGCGTGAAGGTAAGATTTCACCAACTGAGCGGCGGGAAGTGTTACGCAGCTTTGACGACAGTCTCAGAGGCTATACCTACTACGAGCATAATGAGGCGAATTAATAACCGCCGAATTTAATACCCAATCAATCTACAACAAACAGATCAGATCGATCTATTTCTCTGGTGATAAATCCAGAGCGAGTGGAGTAAACACAATGTCTAAAGTACTAATTATCGGCGCCGGTGGCGTCAGTGGTGTAGTGGTTCATAAATGCGCACAGCTGCCGGAGGTGTTCTCCGAAATCGTGCTGGCCAGCCGGACAAAATCCAAGTGTGATGCGATTGCGGCTCAGCTGGATCGGCCGATCGAAACGGCCCAAATTGATGCCGATAATGTGCCGGCTCTGGTTGAACTTATCAATCAGGTGAATCCCGAGCTGGTGATCAATGTAGCGCTTCCGTATCAAGATCTGACCATCATGGATGCCTGTCTTGAGACCGGAGTACATTATCTGGATACGGCCAATTATGAGCCGCTCGATACCGCCAAATTCGAGTACCACTGGCAGTGGGCATACCAGGATCGCTTCAAACAGGCCGGGTTGACCGCACTGCTCGGTTCCGGATTCGATCCCGGTGCCACCAACATGTTTACCGCCTACGTGGCTAAACACTATTTCGACGAGATCCATACTCTGGATATTATCGATGTGAACGGCGGTGATCACGGCTATCCGTTTGCAACCAATTTCAATCCAGAGATCAATATCCGCGAAGTGACCGCAGAGTGCCGTCACTGGGAGAACGGCGAGTTTATTGAGACCGCTGCGATGTCGACCCAGCAGCAGTTCACCTGTCCGGAACAGATCGGTACATTCAATATCTACCGTATGTATCATGAGGAGCTGGAGTCGCTAACAAAGCATTTCCCGACGCTGAAGAAAGCCCAATTCTGGATGAGCTTTGGTGACAGCTACCTTAAGCATTTAGAAGTGCTGGGGAACGTTGGAATGACGGGAATCGAACCGATCGACTACAACGGCCAGCAGATCGTTCCGATCCAGTTCCTGAAAGCGCTGTTGCCCGACCCGGCTTCATTAGGACCACGTACTGTCGGTAAGACCTGTATCGGTTGTTACGTTCGAGGCATCAAAGATGGTAAACCTAAGACCGTTTATATCTACAACACCTGCGATCACCAAGCCTGTTACCAAGAGGTCAACTCACAAGCGATCTCCTATACCACCGGAGTACCGGCCATGATTGGTGCCAAGATGATCCTATCTGGTGACTGGAAGAAACCGGGCGTCTGGAACATGGAACAACTCGATCCAGACAATTTCATGGCCGATATGAACCAGTATGGTCTGCCTTGGACCGTGATCGAAGATCCTGACTTCGACGTAATGGCTTAGTCGGGAGATAGGCGTGTCGATCAAATGCACAACCTTCGAGCCGTTTGATGCGAGCAGGGTGCCATCACCCTGCTTTGTTATCGATGAGGTGGCGGTCGAGGCCAATCTCAAGCTTCTACAGCAGGTTGAACAGCGCAGCGGTGCCAAGGTGTTAGCGGCACTTAAAGCCTTTTCCTGTTGGTCGCTCGGCGAACTGACTGCGCACTATCTATCGGGTAGTTGCGCCAGTGGCCTGCATGAAGCCTTGCTCGGGCGTGAACACTACTGCGGTAAAGATGGACATGGTGAGGTCCATGTCTATTCAGCGGCCTATAGCCAAGCCGATATGTGCGAGCTGGTTAAGGTGGCCGATCATCTGGTGTTTAACTCGTTCGGTCAGTGGCACCGGTTTCGACCGCTGATTGAAGAGGCGCAGCGGTATCGACCGCAGTTAAAAATAGGTTTGCGTATCAACCCAGAGCACTCTGAGGGAGCGGTCCCGATCTACGACCCCTGTGCACCCGGGTCACGTCTGGGCATTCCGGTGGCGCAATTTGAAGGGCAGGATCTGGCAGGGATTAGCGGGCTGCATTTCCACACCCTGTGTGAGCAGGGCTTCGATCCACTCGATCGCACACTGGCGGCAGTCGAACAAAAATTTGGTCATCTGCTGCCGAACCTGGAATGGATCAATTTCGGTGGCGGGCATTGGATTACTGCACCGGATTACGATATCGACGGGCTGGTTCAGCGCATTCGTAACTTCGCACAGAAGTATAACGTGCAAGTTTATCTGGAGCCGGGTGAAGCGGTGGCGATCCATACCGGTGTTTTGGTTGGCGAAGTCCTCGATATCACTCATACCGACAGGCAGCAGGTACTGCTCGATGTTTCAGCGACCTGTCATATGCCAGATACGCTGGAGATGCCGTATCGGGCTGATATATTCGGTGCAGGCGAGGCGCAAGAGAAAGCTCACCGGTATCAGCTCGGTGGGCCGAGTTGCCTGGCTGGCGATCGTATCGGTCAGTACAGCTTCGATACCCCGCTGGAACTGGGGCAACGGCTGGTGTTTGACGATATGGCGCACTACACAATGGTAAAGACCACTACGTTTAACGGAGTGCGTCTCCCGGCAATTGCCATCTGGAATTCTGAAACGGACAAACTACGCCTAGTGTGCGAATTCGGTTATCAGGACTTTAAAAACCGTCTGTCGTGAACAGTTCAGACGTTGCTGGCAGAGAGGTAAAAATGGATAGCTTTGATCAACTTGTGGCACCCGAGTATCCGGTATTTTTGGGCTCGGAGATCGAACAACCTAACCCGAAGCAGGCGCGCTTTCATATCCTGCCGGTCCCTTACGAAAACAGTGTTTCCTACGGTGGAGGTACCGGCAACGGCCCTAAGTCGATTCTTCAAGCCTCGTGGCAACTGGAAACCTGGGACGGTCAGTCATCCCCTTGCGAACAGGGAATCTATACCCATCAGCCAGTTGACTGTCACGGTGAACCGGAAGCCGTGATCGGTCGTATCGCCGAACTAACCTATGAGGTGGCTAGGCTAGGTAAAATGCCGGTCGCTCTGGGTGGCGAGCATACGGTGACTTGGGGGGTGATCAAGGGCCTACTCGATGCAGGTTTCGACGATTTTGGTGTGGTGCAGATCGACGCCCATGCCGACCTGCGCGATGCATACGAGGGCAACCCTTACAGTCATGCCAGTGTGATGAAGCGGGTGGTCGATCAGGGCATCCCTCTGTTTCAGCTTGGCATACGAGCCTACTGCGATGAAGAGCGCGAGACACGAGCCAAACATGCGGTGAATTACCTCGATGCTGACCAGCTGGTGCCTCAGCAGGTCAATTCCATTGAGTTGCCTGATGATTTCCCTAGCCGGGTGTTCTTTACCGTCGATGTCGATGGCCTCGACCCGAGTGTGTTTCCATCAACCGGCACGCCAGTACCAGGCGGCCTGGGTTGGTATCAGACTCTGAGTTTGTTTGAGTCGGTCGCCAGGCAGCGCCAGATTATCGGTTTCGATATAATGGAGCATGCACCGATGGAGGGCTTTCATGCCTACGATTTTTCCGCCGCATTGCTGGTCTACAAATTGATGGGAATCCTGCAAAGAACCCAGCCTCAAAAAGATCTCTAAGCCTTTAGATGCAGAGAGTTCTAACAATCTCTGCATCTAAAGGACAGATGTCGCATCCTTATCAATCAATTAAGATGGTCGTTGGTTTCAGCCGGATTTAGATTGGCCCAAAAAACAGCCTAATCCCTTACAGGTTACGTTAGTGGAATTGTCGGAGATCTCGCCAACCTTGGACTCTCATAACCCCCGAGGATCGACCCTCAGACTGGCATTGTT
>JBFFKD010000104.1:0-7756 GCA_041555595.1 Motiliproteus sp. | reverse complement strand
TCATCCAGATCGCTGATAACATCTGCTCATCTTTGAGCAGTTCGAAGTACCACTTGGTCGAGAACCCTCCCCAGACTGTCACCAGCCGCGATTCGTTGAACGAGAAGATGATCAGAATTAGCATCGGTAGGTACAAAAAGATCAGCCCACCCCAAAGGATCCACAATGAAAAGTTAAATTTCTTGCTCATGACTGGGCCTCCATCTCTTTCTGCTGATAACGGTTAAACCAGATAATAGGGATCAGCAGGATCGCCAACATCACCATCGCCACCGCCGCAGCGACCGGCCAGTCACGGTTATTAAAGAACTCCTGCCATAAGACTTTACCGATCATCAGCGTGCTCGGACCGCCTAGCAGCTCAGGGATAACAAACTCGCCCACCACCGGTATAAACACCAGCATCGAACCTGCAATAATTCCGGCCTTGGATAGCGGCAGGGTCACGGTCAGGAACGTTTTCCACGGCCGGGCACCCAGATCGGATGAAGCCTCTAGCAGCGAACCATCGAGCTTAATCAAGTTGGAATAGATCGGCAGAATCATAAACGGTAGGTAGGCGTACACGATGCCCAGATAGACCGCAAAATCGGTATGCAGCATGTGGATCGGTTCGTCGATGATACCGATACCCATCAGGGTATTGTTGATCAAGCCATTGTTCTTCAATATTCCGATCCAAGCGTAAACCCGGATCAGGAACGAGGTCCAGGAGGGCAACACCACCAGCATCAACAACACGTTACGGGTTTTCGGGTCGGCCTTGGCGATGGCGTAGGCCATCGGGTAACTGATCAGCAGACAGATCAGGGTCGAGACGAGAGCGATCTTGATCGAGCTGAGGTAGGCCACCAGATACAGGTCATCGTCGAGCAGCAGCAGGAAGTTGCCGATATTGAGATTGACCGTCAACATCTCATCGACGTATTGAATCAGCGCCGAGTACGGCGGGATGGCGATCAAGCTTTCGGAAAAACTAATTTGAAATACAATCAGAAACGGCGCTAAAAAGAACAACGTCAGCCACACATAGGGGATCGCGACCACACCGGCACGGGCACTAGGGATGAGTTTTTTCAGAGTACCGATCATGATTCGAGTACCACCGCGCTGTCGGCCTTCCAACTGACGTAGACCTGATCGTTCAACTTGTACTTCACTTCGCGGCGCTCCGCGTTGGAGCGAACCGCCTGCACCACCAGGTTCGATGACAACTCGACATGATAGACCGAGTGACCGCCCAGATAGGCGATCTCGGAGATACTGCCTTCGGCCCAGTTCATCTCGGCGTCGGGTTTGTCTTTACTGAACACCATCTTCTCAGGCCGAATCGCCACCCTAACCTTCTGCCCGGCCGGTCCAGAGATACCGTGGTCGATGTAGATCGGCTGATCGATATAATTAGCATCGACGATCACGTGATCGGGCTCCTCTTCAACCACCCGGCCATCGAACAGGTTGACCGAACCGATAAACTCAGCGGTAAAGCGGCTGTTAGGAAATTCATAGATGTCGTGTGGTGAACCGACCTGAACCAGCTCACCGTGATTCATGATGCCGATTCGATCGGCCATCGTCATCGCCTCTTCCTGATCGTGAGTCACCATCACACAAGTCACCCCGACCTGCTTGATGATATCGACCACCTCAAGCTGCATCTGGTTGCGCAGCTTTTTATCCAGCGCCCCCATCGGTTCATCCAGCAGCAACATCTTCGGCCGCTTGGCCAGACTGCGCGCCAGCGCTACCCGTTGCCGCTGACCACCCGACAACTGGTGCGGCTTGCGATTACGGTACTCCTCCATATGCACCAACTTCAGCAGTTCACCAACACGTAAGTTGATCTCGGCAGCCGGCATCCGATCCTGCTTCAGGCCGTAGGCGATATTTTTCTCGACACTCATATGCGGGAACAGCGCGTAGGACTGGAACATCATATTGAACGGCAGCTTGTGCGGCGGCGTACCCGCGACATCCTGACCGTCGAGCAAGATCGCGCCGGAGGTCGGGGTTTCGAAACCAGCCAGCATCCGCAGCAGGGTCGATTTGCCACAGCCCGACCCCCCCAGTAGCGCAAATATCTCACCGCGCTCGATCGACAACGAAAACTCCCGCACTGCGATCGCTTCACCAAACGCCTTGGTAACGTTTTGAATCTCTAACACCGTGTCGGCAGGCGCAATAGCCGACCGCTGATCATCAACAACGGCTGGATTGGTTGTTTGACTCGCCATAACAGGACCCTTCATCTCTTTGCTTTTATTGTTGTATCTATCAAAACCAAGACTCAGCAACGCATCCACCTAAAAAAACGAGCATGCGTGTTGTGTATATTGTTCACCGAGCAAAACCAACCATACCCCAGAAAAAAAACTCAAACAACATTAAATAGCGCACAGCTTTACATCATTGATTTAAAGCGAAGGCTCTAAAACTTTTACAAAAAACCACCAAAACCCCATTTAACAGCCTTCATAGCTACCTATTTAGCTTGACCAGAAAACATCTTTACTCTACCTTGCAGAAACAAACGAACAATATTCTGCTCACTATAGAAAAATATCCAGCTAAACAAGCAAACAGCTAGAGCAGTAAAATCTTCACACGAACAACAAGATAGTTAAAAACAAGAAGGTTCAACCATGTCAGAGACTAACCGTTCAGCAACAGCCAGCAGCCAGGAAGCCTGTGATTTTCTGGAGCAAAACCCCAAGCTAGAGGCGATCGATCTGCTGATCAGCGACCTTAATGGCATCACTCGTGGCAAAAGAATTGAGCGCAGCAGCCTAAGCAAAGCCTACAGCGGCGGAGTCGCCATGCCCGCCTCTATATTTTCCCTCGACATCACCGGCAAAACAGTTGAAGCGTGCGGCCTGGGCTTAACAATCGGCGAACCCGACCTCTTCTGCCATCCGCAAGCCGATCTGCTCAAGATGACGCCCTGGCAGCGCCGCCCGATGGCCCAGACCCTGATGAGCATGTACCAGGCCGACGGTTCGCCCTTCTTCGGTGATCCTCGCCACGTGCTGACAGCAATACTGAATAAACTTAAAGCGATGCAGCTCACCCCAGTGGTGGCGGTCGAGCTTGAGTTTTACCTGATCGATCGCTGTCGTGATGAGGCAGGACGACCACAACCCCCCTTATCACCCAAGACCGGATTGCGCGAATCGCACACCCAGGTCTACGCCACCACGATATTGGACGAGTACGGTGATTTTCTCGACGAGATCGCCCAAGTGACCGCCGAGCAGGGGATCCCAGCCGATACCGCCGTAGCCGAATATGCACCGGGCCAGTTCGAAATCAATCTCAAGCATCAGAATGATCCGTTAGCCGCTTGCGATAACGCCATCTTGCTAAAACGGGTGATCAAGGCGATCGCAGACAAGCACGGCATGGAAGCATCCTTTATGGCCAAGCCTTATCAAGAGGAGGCTGGTAGCGGCATGCATGTCCATGTCAGCATTCTGGATCAACACGGCAACAACATCCTGGCCGAGACTGGCAAGGATTATAGCCAGCAGATGGAATACGCGGTCGGCGGACTGCTTGAGACCATGGCCGATTCGATGAGTATTTTCTGCCCCAACGTCAACTCATACCGACGCCTGCGACCCGAATACTATGTCGCAATGTCGCCCAACTGGGGCGTCGACAACCGCACCGTGTCAGTTCGTATTCCTGCCAGCGACGACAACGCCAAACGGATCGAACACCGCATATCGGGTGCCGACGCCAACCCCTATCTGGTGATGGCAGCCATTCTGGCGGGCATCCACCACGGCCTCAGCAACCAGATCAAACCGCTACCGATCACGGTTGGAAACGCCTTCGATCATGAGTCTGTAGCTCTGCCGACTCGCCTGTTCAAAGCACTGGAAAACCTTAAGGAAAGCGCAGTAATGCGCTCATACCTGACGCCGGAGTTTGTCGACCTGTATGTCACTTGCAAAGAGAAGGAGCTGTCCGAGTTTGAACGTCACGTCAGTCAGCTAGAAACGCAGTGGTATCTCACCAGCACCTAGGCCGAAACGGCTCTTAACGCTCGAACCCCAATCAAAAAACCGATCGCTTAGATCGGTTTTTTTGGCTATCTCAACATCAAAGGCAGCTGAACCAGACAAAGGCTAACAACCCCTTCGCCCTTAGGTCGATCGTCCCCGACACACCCAAGGTGTCATTACCGAAACCGCTCCATCAGCAGGTAGTACCACATCCCCACTGCCATCATCTGACCACTGGCCCAATCGCCAAACGGTAGCCGGGTATGCTTGATACCGGCAAAGAGATCGAACTTTTCCAACGTGCCGGTGATCGCCTGCGCCATGATCTCGCCGACGATGTGGCTCAACGCCACGCCATGTTCCGAATACCCCTGAGCGTAATAGAAGTTGTCAGACAGCTTACCCAGTTATGGAATACGGTTGATGACGATCCTTATCATACCGCTCCAGCCATACTCAATCTCGACTCCCTTCAAGCGCGGGAAGATCGCCTCCATCGACGGCCGCATCTCGGCGGCAATATCAAGCGACTCACGCCCGGAGTAGTTAGCACCGCCGACGATCACCACATCGACCCGGTGTTCGCCTTCGAGACAGGGGTAATCGGTCACCTCATTAACCGACGCGGAATAGTAAGAGTTACAGTGTTGTTGGGGATTGATTGTTGTGATGCTGACGAGCTCGCCATAGCGACTCCATCGGCACTCTAGATCTCCAGAGCACTTTACAATGATAAAAACTCAAACCAGAACCTAAAACGCTGGCAGAAGGTCAGCCTCTGCCAGCGTTATATCGATCGAAAAGGACGCTTTTTGGCGCCTTGCTTATCGTGCAAGTAGCGCCGCTAGCCCAGCACTTAGCTTGGGAAGGCGAACTGGACCCCTTCGCGGACGCCGCTCGACGGCCAGCGCTGGGTGATGGTCTTACGCTTGGTGTAGAACCGCACTGCATCGGGACCGTAGGCGTGCAGATCGCCAAACAGGGAGCGTTTCCAACCACCGAAGCTGTGGTACGACACCGGCACAGGCAGCGGTACGTTGATACCAACCATACCGACCTGAATATTGTCGGAGAAGTAACGCGCCGCTTCGCCGTCCCGGGTAAAGATACAGGTACCATTGCCATATTCATGATCGTTGATCAGTTGCATCGCCTGCTCCATGGTGTCGACCCGAACCACCTGCAGTACCGGCCCAAAAATCTCCTCTTTGTAGCTGACCATATCCGGGGTGACGTTATCGATCAGGGTACCGCCGACGAAGAAGCCATTGGCAAAACCCTCTACCTGCGGATTACGACCATCAACCACTACGGTCGCGCCCTGCTCTTCGGCACTGTTGATATAACCGAACACTTTCTGCTGATGTTGCGAGGTGATGACCGGACCAAAATCGTTGCCGCTATCACAGAAAGCACCCACTTTGAGGTTTCCCATCGCCTTGGTCATCTTCGACACCAGCGCGTCGGCAGCATTGTCACCGACAGCAACAGCAACCGACAACGCCATGCAGCGCTCGCCGGACGAGCCGAACGCAGCACCGACCAGTTGATTAACGGCGTTATCCATATCGGCATCAGGCATCACGATAGCGTGGTTTTTGGCGCCACCCAGCGCCTGACAACGCTTACCGTTGGCATTAGCCGTGGTGTAGATGTATTCAGCGATTGGGGTTGATCCCACAAAACTGACCGCCTTGATATCGTCGTGACTCAACAGGCAATCGACCGCTTCCTTATCGCCGTTGACCACATTCATAACACCATCGGGCAGACCCGCTTGCTGCAGCAACTGGGCGATAAACAGGGTAGAACTCGGATCACGTTCAGACGGCTTTAGGACAAAACAGTTACCGCAGACGATCGCCATCGGATACATCCACAGCGGCACCATCGCAGGGAAGTTGAACGGGGTGATGCCGGCAACGACGCCCAACGGCTGGAATTCACTCCACGAATCTATATCTGGACCGACATTGCGGCTGTGCTCACCTTTAAGTAACTCAGGTGCACCGCAGGCATATTCGACGTTCTCGATACCGCGCTGCAGCTCACCGGCAGCATCGTGTGAAATCTTGCCATGCTCTTCGCCGATCATTTCACAGATCTTGTCGGCATTCTGCTCCAGTAACATCTTAAAACGAAACATCACCTGCGCCCGCTTGGTCGCTGGGGTGTTACGCCAGGCAGGGAATGCCGCTTTAGCCGCAGCGATCGCCTGCTCCACAGTGGCATTGGATGCCAGCGCCACCTGCTTGGAAACTTCGCCGGTGGATGGGTTGTATACGTCTTGGGTGCGCTCGGCCTGCTGGCTGATCTGACCGTTAATCAAGTGTCCTACAGTGTGCATGTCAATTCCTCATGGCCGGGATATAGAGCAATGGAGCCCCGGTAGTTGTATTAATAGATGATGGCAGAATCAGCTCAATTGATTGATCGAATCACCTAGCGCGTTGATCAACTGATCGATCTGCTCGGACTCGACGATGAACGGCAGACCCAACTGAATCGTATCGCCGCCGTAGCGAACGTAAAAGCCTTTTTGCCACATACTCATCGCGATCAGATAGGGACGCAACGCCGGCTCACCCGGTGCCGCTTCGATCGTCAACGCACCGGCCAGGCCATAGTTGCGGATATCGGCAACGTACTGACAGCCTTTGAGACTGTGCAGCTTCTGTTCGAACAGGGGCGCCATCGACGCGACGCGTCCGACCAGATTTTCCTGCTCGAGAATATCGAGTGACGCCATCGCGGCGGCACAGGCAACCGGGTGGGCAGAGTAGGTGTAACCGTGCGGCAGCTCGAGCATATACTCGGGGCCACCGGCCTCCATAAAACAGTTGTAGATTTCAGCGGTGGCAATCACCGCACCCATCGGAATCACACCGTTGGTCAGCTGCTTGGCAACCGTCATCAGATCTGGCGTCACGCCAAAGGCTTCTGCGCCGGTCCGGCTTCCCATCCGACCGAAAGCACAGATCACCTCGTCGAAGATCAACAGAATATTGTGTTTGTCACACAGCTCACGCAACCGCTTAAGATAGCCAACCGGCGGTGGAATTACCCCGGCCGAACCGGCCACCGGTTCGACGATCACTGCGGCGATGTTAGACGCATCGTGCAACGCCACCAACTCTTCCAGCTCATCAGCCAGATAGGCACCTTCGGTTGGCTCACCCTTGGAGAAGGCATTCTGTTTCAGCACTGTATGGCCGAGATGATCGGCGTCGATCCCCTGACCGTAGATCGCCCGGTTGGCGCCGATACCGCCGACACTGATGCCACCGAAGTTAACCCCGTGATAGCCCTTACTGCGGCCGATCAGCTTAGTTTTGCTCGGCAGGCCTTTCTTGCGCCAGTAACCGCGTGCCATCTTCAGCGCGGTCTCAACCGACTCAGAACCTGATCCGGTGAAGAACACATAGTCAAGCCCTTCCGGAGTCCACTCGACCACCCGATTGGCCAACTCAAACGACTTGGGATGACCGAACTGAAACGCCGGCGAATAATCCAACTGCTTGGCCTGCTGCGCGATCGCCTCGGTGATCTCCGGGCGGCCGTGGCCAGCACCGCAGGTCCACAACCCCGACAGACCGTCAAAAATCTTGCGCCCATCGGCATCGGTGTAATAGCACCCTTGGGCGGCAACGATGATCCGCGGATCTTTCTTGAAGCTGCGGTTGGCAGTAAACGGCATCCAGTGGGCTTCAAGCTGGTCGCGACTCAAACCCGCGACGGTCGTGTTAGGG
>JBFFKD010000103.1:0-7757 GCA_041555595.1 Motiliproteus sp. | reverse complement strand
CGATGGTCGGCCGCTGCATCTCGGCCACCACATTGGCAATGGTAAACGTCTTGCCTGAACCTGTTACGCCCAACAATGTCTGCGCCGCCAGACCTGCATGAATTCCTTGCGACAGTTCAGCAATCGCTGTCGGCTGATCGCCGGCGGGTTGAAAGCGCGAATTGACTTCAAATAAACGGGACATGCAGTTTCCTGAGCTGAGGCGAATCTGTACAATTATACGGCTTTTTATCTGAGCCTGGGGATACTAGGTTCACGCGTGCAGCAAGCCGAATTAACCAAACGGTGTTCGGCGCTAAATAGTTCTATTGAATCCGGTTCTACTAACGAGGACATCCACTTGGATCTGCAACTTTCCGATCGCGTTAACAACATCAAGCCATCACCAACTCTGGCCGTGACCAATCGCGCAGCCGAACTACGCGCTGCCGGCAAAGACATTATTGGGCTGGGCGCAGGCGAGCCCGACTTTGACACCCCCGATCATATTAAAGCAGCGGCGATTAACGCGCTCAATGAAGGCTTCACCAAGTACACCGCTGTCGACGGTACGCCGGCACTTAAGCATGCCATCATCGAAAAATTCAAAAACGACAACGGACTGGAATATCAGCCAAATCAGATTCTGGTTTCGTGCGGTGGCAAGCAGAGCTTCTTCAACCTATCGTTGGCACTGATCAACGCCGGTGATGAAGTTGTGATCCCTGCGCCTTACTGGGTCTCCTACCCTGACATGGTAGCTGTGTCAGACGGTGTTCCGGTGATCGTACGTACCACCCAAGAGAACCGTTTCAAGCTGACTCCAGAGCAGCTGGATATGGCGATTACGCCGAAGACGAAACTAGTCGTTCTGAACAGCCCTTCCAACCCGACCGGTGTTGCCTACACTCGTGCCGAGCTCGAAGCACTGGGCGCAGTACTACTCAAGTACCCACACGTACTGGTTGCCACCGACGATATGTACGAGCACATCCTCTGGTGTGACGAGCCATTCTGTAACATCCTGATGGCATGCCCCGAACTGTACGACCGTACTATCGTCTTGAACGGTGTCTCCAAAGCTTACTCGATGACTGGCTGGCGGATCGGCTACGCTGCCGGCCCCGAAGCGCTGATCAAGGCGATGAAGAAGATACAATCACAGAGCACCTCCAACCCGACCTCGATCTCGCAGGTTGCCGCTCAGATGGCGCTTGAAGGTTCACAGGATTGCGTCAAAGAGATGCTGGTCGCCTTCAAGCAGCGCCACGATTTTGTGGTTGATGCACTGAACGCTATCGACGGTGTCGAGTGCATTCCTGCCGACGGTACTTTCTACGCGTTCCCCAGTTTCCAGAAAATCATCGATGCCAACCCTGACTTTGACGACGATATCGCTCTAGCCGAATACCTGCTCAACGAAGCCGGCGTAGCGCTGGTACCTGGCTCCGCCTTCGGCGCACCGGGGCAGATGCGACTATCATTCGCGACCAGCATGAAAGTGCTGGAAGATGCGATCGGTCGGATCAAGAACGCTATCAATGGCTAACTCTATCGTGTAATCAAAAAGCCGGGCATTGACCCGGCTTTTTTAGCGCTGGCGTTTATCAATCTAGAGCAGGTGACTCAGGTGCATCACCGTCGAGTCTAGCCAGCGGCCATGCTCAAGCACAACGCACTGTCACTGTAGGTAAGCTCAGCAACCTCAATCCAAAACAAAACCCGCTACGGCTAACCCGAGCGGGCTTTAAGCTAACCAAGGAGTCACAGCTACAGGTTCTTAAAGATCCCGTCGACACTATCGCGTGCATCCCCAAACAACATCCGGGTGTTGTCTTTAAAGAACAACGGATTCTCAACCCCCGAATACCCCGTCGCCATCGAACGCTTGAACACCACCACGGTGCTTGCCTTCCACACCTCGATCACCGGCATTCCCGCGATCGGACTGCCCGGATCTTCGGCCGCCGACGGATTAACCGTATCATTGGCGCCGATCACCAGCACCACATCGGTCTCAGGCAGATCATCGTTGATCTCATC
This sequence comes from Motiliproteus sp., assembly GCA_041555595.1. Lineage (GTDB taxonomy): Bacteria > Pseudomonadota > Gammaproteobacteria > Pseudomonadales > Balneatricaceae > Motiliproteus. The sequence continues at coordinate 5,735 of JBFFKD010000103.1, read as the reverse complement.
CATCTCCAACACCAGATCGTACGGCACCTTGGCCTCGGCCAGCAGCACGTTCATATGCCCCGGCATCCGACCCGCAACCGGGTGGATGGCAAAGCGCACATTGACGCCCTTGTTACGCAATGCCAGGGTAATCTCAGATACCGGGTGCTGGGCATGTGATACCGCCATGCCATAACCAGGCACAATGACGACATTATTGGCGTTGTTGAGCAATTCGGCCACATCCTCGACCGATGTAGGGGTCACCTCGCCCTGCTCCTCATCGCCCGCAGTTGCCGATGAGGCTGTAGTTCCAAAGCCACCAAGGATAACGTTGACGAACTTGCGATTCATCGCCCGACACATGATGTAACTGAGAATGGCACCACTGGATCCGACCAGCGCACCGACTACGATCAACAGGTCATTGGAGAGCATGAATCCGGCTGCCGCAGCAGCCCAACCCGAGTAGCTGTTGAGCATCGAAACGACCACCGGCATATCGGCACCGCCGATCGCCATCACCATGTGCACGCCAAACGCCAACGCGATCAACGTCATCAGGATCAGCGGCCAAATACTGTGCTCGGCTGTGCCGGTCATGATCTCCAGATCACTACCACTGCCACCAATAAAGCTGCTACCCAACAAGAGACACAAGATCAGGGCCGCCAGATTGAGCCAATGACGTCCGGGCAGTAACAGCGGTTTGCTGGCAACCATGCCGCGCAGTTTGCCGAACGCGATCAGCGAGCCCGAAAAGGTCGCCGCACCGATCAGCACGCCCAGATAGACCTCGGCATCGTGGACGGTCTTCTCGGCCCCGATCAGTTTTAGCTCTGGATCGAGAAAGCTGGCATAGCCGACCATCACCGCCGCCAGTCCGACGAAACTGTGCATCATCGCAACCAACTCGGGCATTTGGGTCATCTGTACCCGCACCGCGAAGTAGACACCGATAGCACCACCGATCACCATCGCCACGATGATCCAGCCCAGCCCTGAGACCTGATCACTGGCAAGTGTTGCCACAATGGCGATCGCCATTCCTGCAATACCATAGACATTACCGCGCCGGGCAGTCTCCTGATTACTCAACCCCCCTAGACTGAGGATAAACAGGATGCTAGCCCCGATGTAGGCTGAAGTTACAAATCCACCCATGATCAATCCTCCCTGACAAACATTTTCAGCATCCGCTGAGTCACATAGAAACCGCCCGCAATGTTGATGCTGGCGATCAGGGTGGCGATAAAGGCCAGCAGCGATACGCTGACACTGCCCGACCCCGCTTGCAGCAATGCACCGATCACGATGATGCCACTGATCGCGTTGGTGACGCTCATCAGCGGTGTGTGTAACGCGGGTTTAACCGCCCACACCACCTGCCAACCAACGAAGCAGGCCAATACGAACACGATCAGATGTGACATAAACGCCGGCGGGGCAATATTGCCAAGCGCCAGTAGAAGTACTAATCCAATCCCCATGGTGCCGAAGGTAATGAGGCTACGCTTGGCAGCCGACATCGGTTCTGGCTCAGGTAACGGCTCGATCTTGGCTTTGGGTGGCGCCACCGAGACCTGCGGTGGCGGTGGCGGCCAGGTCACCTCGCCATCGAGAATTACCGTGGTGCCACGAATGATGGTGTCTTCCATGTTGAAATTGGGTTTGCCGTCTTTTTCCGGGGTTAACTCCGACAACACGTTACGGACGTTGGTGGCGTACAGTTGACTCGACTGGGTCGGCAGCCGACTCGGCAGGTCGGTGTAACCGATGATCGATACACCGTGCCGAACTACGATCTCACCTGGTACGGTCAGCTCGCAATTACCGCCCTGCTCCGAGGCCAGGTCTACGATTACGCTGCCCTCGGCCATCAGTTCGACCATATCGGCCAGGATCAACTTGGGCGCTGGTTTGCCGGGAATCAACGCGGTGGTGACGATGATATCGACCTCTTTGGCCTGCTCGCGGAACAGTGCCATCTCGGCGTCGATAAACTCCTTCGACATCTCCTTGGCATAACCGCCACCACCGCTTGCATCCTCCTCGATGGCGATGGTTAAAAACTCGGCATCCATACTCTCGACCTGCTCACCCACTTCCGGGCGGGTATCGAAGGCACGCACAATAGCGCCCATCCGACTGGCAGTACCGATCGCCGCCAGACCGGCAACACCGGCGCCGATGATCAACACCTTGGCCGGCTGCACCTTACCCGCAGCGGTAATCTGGCCATTAAGAAAACGTCCGAACTCGTTGGCAGCTTCGACCAACGCCCGGTAGCCGGAGATGTTGGCCATCGAACTGAGCGCATCGCAACGCTGCGAGCGGCTGATTCGCGGTACCGAATCCATCGCCAACACGCTGACCTTGCGCGCCGCCAACCGCGCCATCAGCTCTGGGTTTTGTGCCGGCCACAGAAAACTAACCAGGATAGCGCCCTCGTTCAGTAGCTCGGCTTCGTGCTTATCCAGCTCAGTGTGTAGCTCGGGTGGACGAACCTTGAGCACAATGTCGCTGGCTGCCCACAATGCTTGGGTTCCATCAATCACTTGGGCACCTATGTCACGATAGGCATCGTCGGTGAACTTGGCCCCCAAGCCGGCGCCCGCTTCTACTACGACCTGATAGCCCATCTTCAACAGCTGAGTGGCGACCGATGGTGTCGTTGCCACTCGCTTCTCGCCTGCGTGAATCTCTCTTGGTATTCCTATTTTCATCTGAATCTCCGGTTATCGATCTCTAGACACCGAACGCAGCCTACGACGGTAGATCGACATGCTTACGACAGAAATCAGACCAATCGCCACACCCAACTGGTCGCCAACAAGCTCAAACGCTGTACGATCTGTATAGACCAAGGACGGCAAAAAACCCAGTTTTTACCGATAGATAGCGCGTTTTAGTTAGGCTTTTACCAGCGCACAACGTCATCATCGTGCAATTGCTGATAACGCCGGTGATGCTAATCGATGAGACAGGTGGCTAAATGTGCGGCCGAGACAGACGTTTAAGTGGTAAAGTGTTTAGGCCTTCAAATAAGCAGCCTGTTCGGTAACAAAGCGAAACGTTAAAACAGCATCACGGCGGATACCTGTCGAATTGTTACCTTGGTTACAGTGGTGCGCGGTAACCGTAACTATCGGTCGGCCCCGCTTCTATTGGGCCTTGATAACATAGGTTAGGATCTCGACCACCTGCTCGGGCGTCTGCGCCCAGGCCATCGCTGCGGCATCGACCTCTTTCAACGGATGAATGATCGCCTCGTCATGCAGAGTGATATAGGGTTTTCCCAGGGCGGCGCAGAAACCGGCATCAAAGGCGGCGTTCCATTGCTTATATTTATCACCAAAGCGCACCACCGCGATATCACAGCCCTCTAACAGTGTTTTGGTACGAATGCCGTTGACCTTGGCCGATTTGTGATCGCGCCAGAAACTGTTCGACTCTGCGCCCAACAGATCGCCGGCCGCATCGCTACTCTCGTGATCGGTCACCGCCGAGGTAAAGCTAACCGGCAGTCCTTGTGCCTGGGCACCGTCCATCAACCGCTGCCGCCAGTCGGTATGGATTTCACCTGAGAGATAGACAGTCCAATTCTTCATACTTTTTACCCGAATTTTATTTATAACAGAGAGAGACACTGACACCAAGCAGCGCCCAGTCAACCTAGCAACTCTATGTTTTCGACACTACTTATTACCAATCCAAGCTGCCAACTTCATCAACCTTATCAAGTTGTCTGTGTTTGATAACAGATCAATACAGATTGTCGCTATGGGTTGGCGCTAATAGCACTAGCTGTTTTCAACGATCACTTTTCGATCGATGCCACGCGGACGCTGCAGCATCGCATCAACACGGGCTGAATCGAGTGGATCCTTGCCTTGTAGGTAGAGTTCAAGGTGCTCGAACTGATCGTTACCCCAGAAAAGTTGTTCATCTACGATAAAAGTCGGAACCCCAAAAACACCCCGACTGATCGCCTGATCGGTTTCGTCACGCAACAGCCCTTTCACCGCATCGGTTTCAATCGCACGCAGCAGAGCAGTACCATCAAAGCCAGCCTGGTTGAGAACCTCCTGCAGCTGAGTCACAGAGCCCAAATCGGCACCATCGGTCCAACCCGCATCGAACAGCGTGCTAATCAGCTTTAGTTGCTGATCTCCGCAGACCTGCGGTAACGATAACCGCAGGGTCGGTAACGGATTGTAGGGGTGGTAACGCGGCGGATTGAAGTCAAAGCCATTGAGCTTGGCATAGCGATAACAGTACTGATACAACGAGGCTTTCTTAGGGGGGATCTCGGCAGGACCACGCTGCCCCCAGTGATCGAGCAGCTTACCGAAGACCACCGGATGGGGTCGCAGTTCAAGGTTATAGCGCAGGCACAGCGGCTGTAGCTGTCGCCAGCTAAAGTAGGCGTAGGGGGACAGGTAGTCGAAATAAAAATCCAGTTGCCGGGCCGTCATCGCGAGTTACCCGACATCATCAAGATCGCACCTGCATTCATCGAACACCTGCCAGCTTGGGTTGATTCAGGGAGTCATGACTGCAGGGCTGGCCGTTCATCGCCATAACAGAGAGCCCGACTAGGGTTTGAGTTTGTTGATCAGGGTACGGGTTGGTCGACCGGGCGAACGCATCGTACTTCGGTTTATGGTGTTTGCTGAGCATGCTGGGACTCCTTGGTCAGATGAATCCTGTCAACCGAGCTGACAGTCCGCCAAGCCATACTACCAGCAAACAGCCCTAGATCGATGCTAGAGATGCCGGTTAGAAACGGGAGAAGTCAGCCTGACGACGCTCCATAAAAGCGCTCATCGCCTCGCCAGCTTCGGGTGAACTGAGTCGCTGCATAAACAGCCCGATCTCATCATCGATCACCTGAGCCAGTGGTAGCGACGGATTGCGTTTAAGCATCGCTTTGGCCTGCTGCAACGCCGCAGGCGGCTTAGCCGCCAGAGCCTGCGCCTTCTGCCAACTCAACGCTTGTAACTCGGCATCCTCGCAAACCTGATTGACGATGCCGAACTCAACCGCTTGTCCGGCATCCAATGACTCACAAGCCAGCAACAGTGCAGCCGCGCGACGATGTCCCAACATCGCCGGCAAAATTGCGCTGCTGCCCCCTTCCGGAACCAAACCCAGATCGACAAAGGGCAGCTGAAAACGAGCCGATCGCGCCGCATAGACCAGATCACAGTGCAGCAACAAGGTGCTACCGATACCGATTGCCATACCGTTAACCGCGGCGACGACCGGTTTTTTACAACAGTTGAGTCGGTGCAATAACCGTTGGGCTGGGTTGTCTCCCGTCTCCTGTTGAGCTGCAGCTAAAAAATCACCGACATCATTGCCGCTGCTGAAACTATCGCCAGTGCCGGTGATATGAACAACCCGAACCTCGGAGTCGCTCTGTGCCCGATCAAAAGCGTCGCACAGGGCCTGATACATGGCTACGGTCAGGGCATTTTTCTTCTCCGACCGGGCCAATTTTACGGCCAGAATACGATCCTTCAACTCGACTTCTATCGGTGCGTTCATTGCTTTTCCCTAGACACAGTGATTTTCAGAGCGGCCCGATCAGAATTCGGACAGCCGTTGGAATTTAATAACAGCGGATTAAACCGACCAACCCGACAGCTAAGCCAGCGATTGCGCCAGCTCGCGGACTACCTCTCCATCTTCAGCCAATGCATGACAGCTGTTAATCAGAAAATCGGTCACCTGCGGGTCGTTGCTGTTGT
>JBFFKD010000102.1:0-7764 GCA_041555595.1 Motiliproteus sp. | reverse complement strand
TGCAAGTGCTCAACAACATCAACCCGGCGGCCGATCGCAGTGCTCAGATTAAAGAGCTGCACAGCGCCATCGATAATGCGATTAACGACCTGTACAAACAGCAGGAGCAGTCCTTGGGCCGCACCTTCAGTGCGTTACGGGCGATCGCCGAGCTTGATCCGCACAGTAACGATATCGAACAGGCGATCGAACTGGCCAAGCAGGCGCTGCCGCCACGGCACTAAGCGGCCCAGTAACAACGCTGTCACCCGCCCTGCCAGTCACATCATCGAGGGCATTTTTTCTAAACAGGGAACCTCGCCGGGGTTTCCTGTCTAATCTTCAACTCATTCAATCGGCTCGTCGTGTCGCTAGAATCTAGCCTCAAGTACCAAGCGTCAGGGACCGATGGCCAACCATACAACTGCGAGTATCGCGTTATGATCCGACTGTCCGATCGTTTCTCTGGTTTACTGCTGCCCATCATACTACTGCTCGGCCTGCTGCTGAGTGTTCATGCAACAGCCAGCCAGATCATCCAGAGCCCCAACGACAGCAATCAATACCATGCGTTTGAACTCGCGAACGGCCTCAAGGTACTGGTGGTCTCTGACCCGAACGCAGATAAGGCAGCAGCCAGCCTGGAGGTCGCTGTCGGTAGCGGTGACGATCCACGCCATACTCAGGGACTGGCGCATTTTCTGGAGCATATGCTGTTTCTGGGCACCGACAAGTATCCCGAGGCGGGCGCTTATCAGGCCTACATCAGCCAGCACGGTGGCAGCCACAACGCCTTTACCGCTCACGATCGCACCAACTACTTCTTCGATATCGACCAAAGCCAACTGGAGCCGGCACTGGATCGGTTCTCCCGCTTCTTTGTCGCGCCGCTGTTCAGCCCAGAATATGTCGATCGCGAGCGTAACGCGGTGCATTCGGAATACCAGTCCAAACTGAAAGAGGACGGTCGCCGCCAGTACGCGGTGATGCGGCAGGCGCTCAACCCCGACCATTCGTTGACCAACTTCTCCGTTGGCAGCCTAGATACACTCAAGGACAACGATCAAGGCAGCCTGATCGACAACCTCAAGCGTTTCTACCGCCAGCACTATCAGGCAGCAAACATGTCTCTGGTGGTGCTGGGACGGCAACCGGTCGATCAATTAAAAGCCATGGTCGAAGCCCGCTTTAGTGAGATCGATGCCCCACAGCTGAGCAAACTGACGGACACCGAGCGCGCGGCGGTAGCAGCCCAACATTCGCCCCCGCTGTTTACGGCCGGCAGCCTGCCCGCCCTGCTGCAGATTAAAAGCCTGAAAGAACTACGCCAGCTGTCACTGACCTTCCCGGTACCCGTGATCAAAGACTATTTCGACCGCAAGCCGCTGCACTACATCAGCGCCCTACTCGGCCATGAAGGCGAAGGCAGCGTTCTGGCCTAATTGAAACGGCGTGGCTGGGCCACCACCCTGAGCGCCGGCCCTGGTTTCGATTACGACGACGCCGCCTCGCTGTCGGTCAGTGTTGGCCTGACCCCGGCCGGGCTGGAGCACTATCCTGAAGTTACCACGCTGCTGTTCCAACAGATCAAGCGCATTCGCCAGCAGGGCGTTCAAGCCTGGCGCTTTGACGAAGAGAAGCAGTTGAGCGAGATCAGTTTTCGCTTTCGCGAACCCTCCAAACCGGTCTACGAAGTACTACGGCTGGCCAACAAGCTACGCCAGTATCCCGCAGCCGAACTGCTCCACGGTGACTACCTCTACAGCCGCTTTGATCCCGAACTGATCAACAATTACCTCAGCTACCTACGCCCCGACAACCTGTTACTGACACTGACCGCCGCCGATCTTGTCACTGATCAGCGTGAGCCGCGCTATCAGGCCGACTTCAAGCTCGAGCCGCTACCCAAAGCACTGCAGCAGACGCTGGCGCAGGCCGAGTTGAATCCGGCGCTAACGATCCCAGCGCCCAACCCGTTCATTCCGCAGGATCTATCGTTGCAGCCTAAGGCCGGAATGACCAAACCCGAGTTGTTGATCGAGCACAGTGGCTACAAGCTCTGGTACCAGCAGGACGATCAGTTCCGGGTGCCCAAGGCTGACTTTTTCTTCAGTTTTCGATCGCCGATCGCCAACGATACCCCGCAGCACCATCTGATGGGCGCGCTGCTGGTCCGGCTGATCAACGACCAGCTCAACAGTTTCCTCTACCCCGCCTCTGAGGCGGGTCTGAGCACCAGCATCTATCCGCATATCCGCGGTTTTAGCGTCCGTATCTCCGGCTACAGCGACAGCCACACGCCGCTGCTTAAGCAAGTGATCAGCACCATCAAACAATTACGGGTCGACGCCGACAAGCTGGCGATTTTCAAGCAGGATATGCGCCGCCAGCTTGAGAACAAGGCCAAGGACAAACCGTATAATCAGGGCTTCGACGCGCTCTACCAGCGTATCCTCGATCCGCGCTGGTCGACCGAACAGCAACTGGCCAAACTCGACGGCATCGATGCCAACACACTGCAGAGCTACCAGCACCAGCTGCTGCAACGCGGTGACGTTGAAGCGCTGGCGCACGGCAACCTCAGTCGAGACCAAGCCTTAGCCCTGTCGAGCTTGTTGCAACAACAACTGCTGGCCGGAGTTAAACCGTTCAGCGTACCGCAAGGCGTTGCCCGTCAACTCAACCCCGGCAGCGAAACGATCGAGATGAGCATCGACCACAACGACTCGTCACTGATCGTCTACCTGCAGGGTGAACAAAAATCGCTGCCGCTGCGCGCTCGCTATGGCCTGCTTGCCAAGGTGCTCGAAGCACCGTTTTACACCCAGCTACGGACCGAGAAGCAGCGCGGTTATATCGTCTTCGCCACCCCGATGCCGATCCAGCAGCATCCTGCACTGGCGTTGGTGGTACAGTCGCCATCGACCTCGCCTGACACCCTGCTCGGTGATATCGACAGTTTCTTCCAACACGGCCAGTCACTGCTCGATGCACTCGACGACGCCGCGCTAGAGACCTTTAAACAGGGACTGATCACCGAGCTGATGAAGCAGGAACAGAAACTGAGTCAACGCAGTAACCGCTACTGGCAGGAGATCGACAAACAGTACTACCAGTTCGACAGCCGCGAGCAGATGGTCGATGCCATTAGCACGGTCAGCAAACAGCAGTTGCTCGACACCTTTGCGACCCTGCAACAACGCAGGTTGATCGTACGTTCGACCGGCTCGGGCGCGATTGATCATCAAGCAACCGAGGGCTGATAACGATGATCGCGGTTATTTTTGAGGTCTACCCTGCCAAGGGCAAAACCCAGCAGTATCTCGACATCGCGGCCGAACTGCGACCTCTTCTGAGTGAGATCGACGGTTTCATCTCGATCGAGCGTTTTGCCAGCCTGACTGAAGAGGGCAAGGTACTGTCGCTGTCTTTCTGGCGCGATGAACAAGCGATTGCCGACTGGCGCAAACTCGAAACTCACCGCCTCGCTCAGCAGCAGGGTCGTCAAGGCGTATTCACCGATTACCGGCTACGCGTCGCCGACGTTAGCCGCGATTACGGCATGGACAATCGCCAGCAGGCACCGGCGGACAGCCAACAGCGACACGATAGCGACAGTTAAGCTCTGCTTCGTACATTGTGTGATATAGCAGCGGTTATCAGTGCCAGCGAACCTTGGCAGTAAACATGTAGCCGGCGCCATAGATGGTTTTAATTATCTCAGGGCTGTGCGGATCGGCTTCAATTTTTTTACGCAGTCGATAGATACGGACGTCGATGCTACGGTCGTAAGGATGCAGATAATCCCCCAGTAACTGATCACGACTGATGATCGTGCCGGAACTACGAAACAGCGACGTCAGCATCTTGGCCTCAGTCGCACTAAGGCTCTCCACCCGTCCATCGAGATGACTCAGGGTCAGATTACTGGCGCTGAAGGTCCAGTCGCCAAAACTGACCAACTGCTTGGCATCGGTCTCTTGAACCGAAGGGCTATTAAGTCGGCGCAGAATACATTTGACCCGAGCCACCAACTCTCGGGGATCGAATGGCTTGGCGATATAATCGTCAGCACCCAGCTCCAGGCCAAGGACCTTATCCGGCAGGCTGGCGCGACCGGAGATGATAATGATCCTCATCTCATCGGCATCGCAGAGCTGCTTGACCAGCGTCAATCCGTCCATATCCGGCAGCCCGAGATCGATGACACATAGATCTGGCCGATCCGTTAATAGCGACCGGGAAGCCTGGGTACCATTATTAAAAAATCGCACCCGATAGCCAAAGTCCTGCAACGATTCGGTAATCATCCGCCCCAGGTCTTCTTCATCTTCAATCACATACACCAGCGGCTGCTGTGGTTTCATCGACTGTTGCTGCATCGATCAACGTCCTCTGTCTTGCTTGGGCTAAAACTTGTTTTATGTAGTTGTCTAACCGTCGAGCCGAGCTTCGGCCTGAGCCTGAACAACCGCCGTATAGAGATCGGTTTTGTCGAATGGCTTTTGGATCAGGATAAAATCGCTGCCATGCTTGGCGAACGCCTCGCTATAGCCGGTCATCATCACCACAAAAGCACCACTCTGGCTGGTCTTGGCGTGTGCCGCCACATCAACGCCACTCGCCACACCAGGCAACATCACGTCGGTAACCACCCCCGCCAGGTTGGCGATAGTATCTAGCAATGCTAGGCCTTCGTCACCACTACCGGCCTCTACCACCACAAAGCCCATATCCATCAGCTGGCCGCGCACCACCGAACGGACATCAGGATTGTCTTCCACTAACAGCACCAGCTTGTTGGCAGAGACCGGTAGCGCAGGTAAAGACTGCTGGCGCTGGCTTGCACCTTTAGCTTCCGCACCGGTGGCGATAGGTAACAGTATCTGCACCTGAGCACCACCCTCAGATGGGCTAAGGATACGAATATAACCGCTCGACTGTTTAACAAAACCATACACCATACTTAAACCGAGCCCGGATCCAGCGCCCGTATGCTGGGTGGTGTAGAACGGTTCAAACGCCCGCAGCAAAGTATCTTCTTCAAAGCCAGAGCCGTCATCAACGATACTAAAGCGGACATACTGGCCGACCGGAACGGCCTCATCGTAGTGACTGGGTGCATCTATATCCAGGCGTTCGACCTTGATCGTCAACAGGCCTCCATCGGGCATCGCATCGCGTGAATTCAATGCCAGATTAACCAGGGCGTCATCAAACTGGCCCGGATCGACAAAGATCAGCGGGGTATCATCAGCGACCTGAGTCTTAAGGGTGATCGAGTCGGGTAACGAGGGGGTGAGCAGCAGCGTCAACTCATCGATCAATTGCTGGCAACTGACCACACTGGGGGTTAGCGGTTGCCGGCGCGAAAAAGCCAGTAGCCTACGGGTGATATCGGCACCGCGACGGGTAGCCCGAACCGCCGGTACCAGATGGCGTTGATTGAGATCCGGGGCACCGATCTTATCCTGCAGCTCGAGCAGGTTACCCAGGATAATCGTCAGCAGGTTGTTAAAATCATGCGCCAGCCCCCCAGACATCTGCCCCACCGCGTGCATCCGATTGGCTTCGGCCAACCGTTCTTGGGCTTGTTTTTGCTGAGTAATATCGATCGACAGATTCAAGAACCCACTGACCTGAGCCTCGCTATCGTAGAACGGTAACAATGTCCGCCGGGTAATCAGCTGCTCCCCGTTACGCTGCAGCGAATGCTCAAAGGTCGACTGTTGACCCGCCAATGCCTGCTGAATGTAATGTTCAATCTCAGCATACATCGCCGAACCGAGTATCTCTGGAGCGGAACGCCCTACAACACTGGCTTTATCCAAGCCAAACATCTCGACGTAGCCCTGGTTAACGAACACAAATTCGTTGCGGTTGTTGATATAAGCAACCTGGGCGGGCAAAGCATCAAGGATCAACCGTTGACGGGTCTCCGATACCTCGAGCTCATCGCGTGCCCCCTGCAGTTCATCGAAGGCCTTGAGCAGTTCAGTGTTGGTCGCTTCAAGCTGTTTGGTGCGGGCGATAACCCGCGAATCCAGGGTCTTAATATTATTAGATAACTGATCCACCATCGAATCGAACGACTCGGCCAGCAGCCCTAACTCATCCGAGCGGCGAATACCGCTCTTGGCCGTAAGCTGGCCTTTACTGACCAGAGACGCGGTGTAGGAAAGCCGCCGAATCGGCGCCGTTAACCAGTTGGCGAAGACCCATGCCAGCAGCGATGCCAATACCAATGTGATCGCCGCGATAATCATAATACGGGTACTGAGCAGCTCAGAACTGCTCTGCAGGTCATCGACATAGACCGACGAGCTGATATACCAGTCAAAACCTGGGATATGGCGTACCAGCGATAATTTATCGTAACTGTAATTACCCGGATCATCCGGGCTATCCCATTGGTAATAGACCTCTTTATCGGTATCGGAACCGCTAATCAGATCCTGCGCGATCGGATTACCCGTCACCGGATTCAACATCTGGCCAAAGTTACTGCCGTCGATATTGGGGTTGGGATGGATCAACATGTTGGCGTTCGGATCGAACACGAACAGATAGCCGTTGTTAGCGATGGTGATCTGCGCAAACGTTTGGCGCAGTTCGTTCAACGCCTTTTGTTTATTGGTCATCACCTGTTGTTCGAGCTGATCGATGTAGACGCCGGAACCGATCACGATGCCCCACTCAGGGAAGTGGCGAACATAAGAGTACTTGTCCAGCCCTTGAGACTGGTCCAACTTAGGCCACTTATAGCGATAGAAACCCTCACCATCGTTGAGCGCCAACTGCACCACCGTGGGGACGATCAGCTTACCGTCACTGTCTCTAATCGCTGCAGCATCGCGACCAAAATAGCTCGCATCGGGGTGCGATAATAGCTGGTAGTCGTAGTCCGCGATCCAAACGTAGGTATCATCCTCGGCCCGAAAACTCCGCAGTTGGGCATAAATAACATCCCAGATCATGGCTTCACTGTGACCTTCAGCCTTGAGCAACAGATGGAGACTGTTGATGAAGTCTTCGGTCAGGCTGACGGTCGATTTAAGTCGCTGCTGATGCGATGCCAGCGCCTGCTCCCGATAGTCTTCACTGCCGAGATACATCTTGGTCGCCAGCTGGTAGATATTATTGATCGCGATCTTGCTGGCATTGTGTTCGATCTCCAGCACTTTGTCCTTAATCAGCGGCACCGAGTACCAATAGAACGAGATAAATATGGTGCCGATGATGACGAGCATCATGGTAAAAAAACGTGTGGTAATCGCCGATAGCTTGGGCATCGTCGAAGGATCTCTGCTCAGTGACGGGCGGGCGAATTTAGCACAAAAACCCCCTTCATCTCAGCCCTGTTACATTTGGTTAGATTTAGGTAATAGTCAAGTAACCCCATGGCGCTACATTAACCCGCCTGATAGGCGAACGAGATAGCGTCGACATGGATGGCGGCTAAATGCGGTAGGTCTGTTTATGACAGTTATGGTCAACGAGGATTCGCCCCGGCCCATCATACTGGTATACCCAATAAATCACCGATAAAAGAGGTTAAACCATGCAGATTCAATGTGTCGACAACAGCGGTTTTGAAGATCAGCTAACCGAGGGACAAACCTATGTAGTGGTCTGCGCCCAAGGAAATTCCGTACAACTGGAAGGAGACAAAGGTCAGCTGCGCTGGTACGGCCGTCTCAAATTCAGTACGCTTTACTGCACCACAGGCCTAGCCGCCTGATCGAGCAATCGGTGTCGATTGCTCGTCTACAACACTTAATAGTC
>JBFFKD010000101.1:0-7771 GCA_041555595.1 Motiliproteus sp. | reverse complement strand
CGGATCATCAGTGCGACCCATCAAAATCTTGAACAGATGATAAGCACGGGCGATTTCAGGGAAGACCTGTTTTACCGTTTGAGCGAGTTCACCATCAATATCCCTGCGCTTAGAGACCGCCCTGGTGATGCGGTGGTTATTGCTCGCTCACTGCTGGACAAATACAGTCAGGCTCAAGGGCGTCAACTTAGAGGTTTTTCTGACGAGGGTTGCCAAGCGATCGCCGCATTTCCATGGCCGGGAAATATCAGAGAGCTGGAAAACAGAGTCAAGCGTGCCGTTATCATGGCCGATGGCTCACAGGTTAGCGCGTTGGATCTAGGTTTGAATGTACCAGAGGCTATCGACGAACTGCCCTTTAATTTAAAGCAGGCACGTGAAGCTGTCGAGCGTACGGTAATACTCAAGGCTTTGGCGCATGTTGATAACAATATCTCTAGGGCTTCTGAGTTGCTGGGTGTTACGCGACCTACGCTCTATGCTCTGCTAGAGAAACACCATATCAGCCAAGCTGCCGGTGTTTCTCTGGCCAAAGCTGATTGATAACCTACGGTCTTCTTCCGCTGTCAATGGCTCTCTGTTTGGAATGCCTTGTAAAGCAGGTGTGGGATCAGCCGATGTAGCGGCATACGCAGATAGTGCGCTCTGACGTAGAGGCACCAGCGTGCTAAGTCAGCTCCTTTTCGTTCGCATGAGGGGTGATGACCTTCAATCGCGTTAATAAATAGATGATCCATTAACCGTATCAACACAGCGTTAGGTTTCTGTTTAACGTGAATGCATTCTCCCTCATCAGCATAGCCCGCATCAAAAACCAGTCGTAAGTATCTCATCGCGTAATATAACGGCCGTTCTAGATCCAGCTGTTCGGCCCGATCGACGAGTTTTCCCGGTAGCTTGAGGTCTGTGTTGAAGTGCCTGATCAGCTGGTCAATATCAATCAGATCGCGTAGAGCGTGATCGAACTCCCCGTCGTTAAACAGGTGCACAATGCTGTGTAAAATCATATCGGTTGGCGCGAGTGTAAAGACATTACTTGCTGGCAGCTGCTGGATCGAATTCAACAGTTTCGTTGTGGAAGGGTTTAGTGACGCTGTCGGTTGGACGATCCGGTGGTGGACATCAAGCAAGGACTTACGCTGCAGGTGCCTCATCGGCGGGAGTTCATGCGACCAGCGACGGTAGTAACGCTCATCGTAAGCTGTTATTTGAGCCTGATACCAGCCGTGTTGATTGAGTTTGTTTTCAACCTTGGTTAGCGCCGTTTCAGCAACAAGAATGTCGGTATCCTGAAACACTCGGCCTGTGCAGTTGGGTAGCTTGGCTGCCAGGTAAGCGGCACCTTTTAACAACACTAACGGTTGCTCTAATTGATCAAATGCTTTCGAGAGCTTATCTATCTCCCAGCGTATATCCGTTGCATGCTTGTCGGCGAAACGGTGCGCAGCCTGAAGGTGAGTTTTAGGCTTGCTGGGAATTTTATCGAGCAATCCGTGGTTTTCGAATATCGTATAAAAGCTGGCTAATAGATTGGCCTTGCGAGACTGGCGAACAAAGGTATCCCAAGCTTTGAGTGAGAAAAGGGTCGCTGCCTCAGGGTTACGATAAGCCTCGATGACAAGGTTAGACATGTGGCGGTGCCTTTAGCTGTTCCATTGCATGGATCCCCTCGTCCAGCCGGCTGTATGTCAGTGTATGGCAGCCACAACGATCAACGACATCACTGAGCCCGATAAAGCCTGTTTTTCCCAGCCCATTGTGATTAAAACAGCTTTCCACGAGTTGAATCAGGGTCTGTGATTTAGAAAGCGGCTTTACGGTGACCGGAGACTCTGCCATATATTTAGGGAAGACGACGTGGGCAGGTAAACATTTATCAAACTGGCGTAAAACCGATGCGACAGGCGGGGCAACATGAGCCACTGTGCCTTTGTCTGTACCGTATGATTTCGGCCCTATTGTAGCTCCGTCCCAGTAATTCTTAATAATCTCAATGGACTGGTTCTTAAGGCTGATAGGCCGCGGGTTAGGAACCAATAACCCTGATTCAATCTCGATCAGCGCCATCTCGTCTGAAAATAGACGCCAGCCGTTGGCGACAAGGGCCGCGCAGAGTGTGCTTTTACCCGAACCTGGCGGGCCTGGCAAGATACAGGCGATTCCGTTTTTTTCGACTACAGCCGAATGAATCATCAGGTATTGATGGGCTTGATTGGCAATGCACCAGTTCAATCCCCATTCGAGAACGGCCAAGGCGTGATTTTTAGGTAGAGGTTTAAAAGGCCGTTTACCATCAACAGAAAAATATACTTTGGGTCGATACCAGCGCCGGATAGTTTTAGGTGTGTCGATGTTGACATGGAAATCGAAGAAATCACTGCTGTCTGTATAAGGAAAGTTCGCATAAAGCGTTTGAATGCCACTGGCGATAGCGGGCAGTGATGATGTGATTAGGATGTTGAATGGACCAGAACACAGACCGAGTCCGGAGCCGTTGAGATGATCTCTGATAGTGGTTTGAGACAGCTGAGATATGGTTTTCAAATTGTTTCAATTTCCACTAAATCTGAGCGGATAAAATTATTAAGTTTGTCGGTTAACTGTTGCTTGAGTTGGTCGAGGTTGTCGACTTGATAGTGGGATTGTATCGCATCAATGAGTTGTGCATGAGACAGGGTTTGTTTATCGAGACGGGCGAGGATGCAGGTACTGAATTCATCTAAGTGGTATAGATCAGACGAGGCTGAGTGAAAGACGACGGCTTCATTCCCCCATCGCTTGATGAGTACGTCGGGGCAGAGGCGGTAAGTTGATGATAATTGATCCATTATCACCAAAGACTAGCAGCTTTGCTGGTTAATTGGGATCGCCATGGGCATTCAATGGGCAGCCACGGTTATTGTTTGTATCAAGAAGGTCTTTCAATTCTTCCTGTGTATTGATTCCCGCAGGGAATGAACCTGAAAATGCAGCTTCGATCATGTTCACAAATCCTTGCGCGGTATAACCGTATTCTTCGGAAAAAGAGGCAGAGTTGAATAACCCCGCGACAATATGTCCACCAAAAGCATGGGCGAAAGGAACATTGCCACCGTTTTTAGTCGCAAACCAGAGTACGTTCATTAAACTTAAACCACTAAGGCCAAGATCAACCGCCGCGTTTGGGAAAAGCAGGGGGTCGTCAAATAGAGTGCCACTACCTTCCGCCCAGATTTTACAGTTTTTCTTAAAGGGATCCTCGAGAGTACCATCTTTCTTAACGCAGTCGCCGGTATCAAGCAAAATACCAGGGATTTCAAGCCCAGGGTCTCCGAATGGCCACGCGGCATAGTTATTCTTCCAGAAACCAGGGGTGCAGCCCAAGCAGGCTTCTACATGGGGCTGTCCTGAATGGGGACCAGACATAGCGCCCGAGACTGAGCACATGTTTGCCCAAGCGGGACGGTTGGCAATGGTAATGAGCAGCGGAGCCGATGAGATGATCAGTCTGCGCTTTGAATTAGGCGCAGGCCCAACGTCATGGGCCTCAGGGGTTTCACCAGTATCATTAGAGGTGTGATCGTCAAATTCCATATCCGTTCTCACAATCTATCCAAGGTTAATTTGTGAAAATTAGTACTAGTTATAACAGCCTGTTCAAATATAGATCTACAATGAGCGGCCTTTGATACATCTGTCGCAATGTTGTCATTGCAAAAACCACACCGATGCATGCTATCCCTTTGTAAAATAAGCTGTCAGTTGGAAAGCAATCATCTTGTCTTGGCTGTTGTGTAAAAAAAAGTGACGGTAGATTTGGTGTCAACTTATTAATTAAATCTCGCGGCTGATGCTTCTTTGCCAGTAGTCTAGTGGTGATGTGGCTTAGGTGCTCCTGTCGCTATCAATCTATGGTAGATTAGACCGGTTTTTCATTAACGTATTCTAGGAGTTAAGCGTGTTAGAACTGGTTAAATCCGGCGGTTGGCTGATGCTGCCAATTTTGTTGTGTTCAGTGATGGCGTTGGCAATTGCTGTTGAGCGGCTTTGGACCCTGCGTCCGAGTCGGATTGCGCCTAAGCATCTGGTGGCGAATGTATGGCAGTTGGTGCAGAAAAACGAACTCACGCCTGCGAAACTCACTGAGATCCGTCAGGGGTCAGCGTTGGGGCAGATTATTGTCAGTGGCTTGAATTACTCCAAGCACGGTCGAGAGATCATGAAAGAGAGTATCGAGGAGACTGCTACCAAGGTGGTGCATGAGCTTGAACGTTTTCTTAATCCACTAGGGACTATTGCCGCGATCGCGCCGCTACTGGGACTGCTAGGTACGGTAGTTGGGATGATCAAGGTGTTTAGCGAAATTATGATTCAGGGTACCGGTAACGCCAATGTATTAGCTGGTGGTATCTCCGAGGCGCTGATTACCACCGCTGCTGGTTTGACGGTCGCGATACCCGCGTTGGTGATGCATCGCTACTTTATCCGTCGAGTCGATTTTCTGGTGATTGAGATGGAGCAGGAAGCGGTCAAGTTGGTGGAAGTGATACATGGTGACCGTGAGGTCGATTTCGCGCAGGCCGACTCGTGAAATTCAAGCGCCAGCAGGCTGAAGAACTCAACGTCAATCTGACACCGTTGATCGATGTGGTGTTTCTGCTACTGATCTTCTTTATGGTCTCAACCACCTTTACCAAGGAAACGCATCTGCAGATCGACCTGCCACAGGCTAGCGGTGATGCTGTCGTCGACGATCCCTTGGTGATCGATATTACGATTACCACCGATGGTAATTACAGTATCAATGGTAAGCGGCTGGTCAACAGTCAGATTGAAACCATCAAGCGGGGGATCTTAAAAGTTGCCCGTAATCAACAGAAGTTGCCGGTCGTGATTACGGCCGATGCTCAAGCACCGCATCAGGCGGTAATCACGGCGATGGATGCGGCAGGGCAACTCGGTTTTGTGCAGATGAGTATTGCCACCCGCAATAGCGAGCAACCCTAGCGTGGCTGGCTGGCTGGAGCGCAGTTGGTACGGTAGTAACAGGCCTTTGCTGCCGTTAGCTCCGTTGGAATGGTTGTTTTGTTCGGTTGCAGCATCACGGCGGGCGGCCTATTCCAGTGGCGATAAATCACCCTACCGCGCACCGGTCCCGGTTGTTGTGGTCGGGAATATCTCGATTGGTGGGACCGGAAAAACCCCGTTTACCCTATGGTTGCTAGAGCTGCTCAAAGCACAAGGTTACCGACCCGGTGTTGTCAGTCGAGGTTACGGTGGCAAGGCTCCGACATACCCCTTCGAGGTCACACCAGCGAGCTCTGTGCTAGAGGCGGGTGATGAGCCGTTGATGCTGGTTCAACGCAGTGGTTGTCCATTGGTGGTTGATCCGGATCGGGGCAGGGCAGCAGCGCATCTGCTGGATCTTCATCAGTGCGACCTCATCATCAGCGACGATGGTCTGCAGCACTATGCGTTGGCGCGTGACATCGAAATAGCTGTTGTCGATAGCCAGCGTGGCCTGGGTAATGGGCGTTGTCTACCAGTAGGGCCGCTGCGTGAATCGCCTGAGCGGCTAGATGAGGTCGATTTTGTCGTGATCAATGGCGAGGCCGGCGGTTTTGAGTTCGCTGGTGGTCACACCATGCTGTTGTGTCCCACAGCGACCACTAAATTAAACGGTGAGGTCGCTGACCTACCGCTTCAGAGTGTCCATGCAATCGCCGGCATAGGTAATCCGCAGCGGTACTTCGACTGTCTGACCGAGTTAGGCTACAGCGTGCTGCCGCATCCCTTTCCCGATCACCATGCTTATCGGTCTGAGGATCTTCAATTTGACGATAATTACCCGATTCTGATGACCGAGAAAGACGCGGTAAAATGCCGCGCATTTGGATCGGACAACAGGTATTATCTGCCGATAAATGCACAACTCCCATCGTCAATGGCCAAGCAGTTAATCGAAAAGATCGCTGCCTTGGCTGCCAGTTATGAGCGCATTAGGAACTCTGATGGATAAAAAGTTACTCGATATTCTTGTTTGCCCGGTATCTAAAACATCGGTCGAATGGCACCCGTCAACAAGCGAGCTATTTTGCCGTGCTAGTGGTCTGGCTTACCCCGTGCGCGATGGCATTCCTGTGATGCTTGAAACCGAAGCCCGCCAGCTAACCCCAGAGGAGCGGGAGAAACACTAATGGCATTCTCGGTTATCATTCCGGCGCGTTTTGCCTCTACTCGTTTACCTGGCAAACCGTTGCTGGATATTGCTGGTAAGCCAATGATTCAAAGGGTTTACGAGCAGGCCTGTCTGAGCGAGGCCCGCCAGGTGGTGATCGCCACCGACGATCAGCGCATCGCTGATGTGGCCAACCGTTTTGGTGCTCAAGTCTGTCTTACCTCTGAAGATCACCCCTCGGGTACCGACCGGTTGCAGGAGGTGGTTAAACGTCAAGGCTATTACGCTGACGATATCGTCGTTAACGTTCAAGGCGATGAGCCACTGATACCACCAAGGATTATCAACCAGGTGGCGCATAACCTGGCCGCTGAACCGTTGGCCAGTATCGCGACACTGTCGGAACAGATCCATGAGGTCGAAACGCTGCTTAATCCCAATGTGGTCAAGGTGGTTGCAGATCGTAATGGTCGGGCGTTGTATTTCAGTCGAGCCCCGATCCCGTGGCCGCGCGATGAGTTCGCTGCTCAGCCGGATCAGATGCCATCGACGGGGAGCTATCAACGTCATATCGGAATTTACGCCTATCGGGTTAAGTTGCTTAATGATTTTGTTGATTGGCCGCCTTGCGCGCTCGAGCAAACGGAGTGCCTGGAGCAACTTCGGGCGATGTGGAATGGTGCCTATATTCATGTTGCTCAGGCGGACGAGACACTACCGGGCGGGGTTGATACACAACAAGATTTGGAACGGATGCGTCAGTTGCTAGCCTAACGGTGATGGCCAGCATATAAGGAGATAGTGTGGCTAAGTATTTATGGCGTGACGAGTTTTGTACGGGGCATGCCGATATCGATGAGCAGCACCAACAGCTGTTTAACTTGCTCGATCAGCTTTACGATGCAGTATGCGCTGGCGACGGCGCTAAGATGGTAGAGGCGGTGGTGACCGAGTTGGTGGCCTATACCCGTACTCATTTCTATCAGGAAGAGTCGCTGATGCGGGAGTTCAATTACCCGGGTATCGATGACCATCTACGCGAGCACCAGTGGCTGCTGCAAAAGGTTGATCACAAGATGGCTTCGCTGCGACGTGGTGACAAGGTGATGAGTATCGAGTTACTAGAGTTTATGAATGAGTGGTTGGGGCAACATATCATCAAGAGCGATTGCCAGCTGACCTGTCACCTGCGTTGAGTTAATCATGAACGACACCCAACAGCTTTCAGTCCTGTTTGTTTGCCTGGGCAATATCTGCCGGTCCCCAACCGCTCACGGTGTGTTTGAGCA
The DNA here is from genome assembly GCA_041555595.1 of Motiliproteus sp. Lineage (GTDB taxonomy): Bacteria > Pseudomonadota > Gammaproteobacteria > Pseudomonadales > Balneatricaceae > Motiliproteus. Next base: position 325 of record JBFFKD010000101.1, on the reverse strand, counting down.
CCTGGTTTCGGCACGAGGATTAGACTCCTCTATCCGAGTCGAGTCGGCGGGGACGGGGGCTTATCATATAGGCAGTGAACCTGATCACCGTTCGATCAAAGTCGCCTCTCAGCGCGGCTACGATTTGAGTCATCTACGTGCTCAAAAAGCTCTGGCAGAAGATTTTCATCGCTACGATTATATTCTGGCGATGGATAACGACAATTTGCGTAATCTACAAAAACTCGCCCCCGAGAGCCCTCGTGCCAAGCTGCAGCTGCTGCTTGATTTCTCATCGCAGCAGCAGTTCAGCGAAGTCCCTGATCCATATTATGGCGGCGCTCGG
>JBFFKD010000100.1:0-7794 GCA_041555595.1 Motiliproteus sp. | reverse complement strand
GCAAGACTATCTGGTTCGTTTTCCGACCCTACTCAACAACCTGCGTCATCTGTTCCTGCTCTACACGGTGGTGTTTATCGGTTGGTATACCCTGGGGCAACTCTCTATCGTCAACGTGTTCACTTTCGTCCATGCGGTGATGGGGGATTTTCATTGGGGGCTGTTTCTGCTCGACCCGATCATCTTCATTTTGTGGGGCTACGTAGCGATGTCCCTGTTGCTGTGGGGCCGGGGCATCTTCTGCGGCTGGTTGTGTCCGTTCGGCGCCCTGCAGGAGCTGATTAACGTGGTAGCGCGTAAGCTTCAGATCCGTCAGATAGAACCTTCGTTCGCGGTGCATGAACGGCTCTGGGCGATCAAATATATCATCCTGCTGGCGCTGTTTGCCGTGTCGCTGGAATCGTTGGGCGAAGCGGAGAGATACGCCGAAGTTGAGCCGTTCAAGACCGCTATCATGCTCAAGTTCCAGCGCGAATGGGGCTTTGTGCTCTACGCCGTCATCCTGTTGTTAATGTCGATCTTCACCCGCAAAGTCTACTGCCGCTATATCTGCCCGCTGGGCGCGGCGCTGGTGATCCCGTCTAAATTCCGGATATTCGACTGGCTCTACCGCCGCAAAGAGTGCGGCCAGCCCTGTCGAATCTGCGCTAACGAATGCGAGATACAGGCGATCGAACCCGATGGCAAAATCAACGCCAACGAATGCCACCACTGCCTCGACTGCCAGGTCACCTATCACAACCATGACAAGTGTCCGCCGCTGGTACACAAAAAACGCAAAGCCGCCAAGATGATCATGGATCCGATTCAGGCCATCGAGATCGCATCCTAACCCTGATTCAAACCAATCGATGGGTATCAACTACTATCTCAATACAGAGCAACAAGGAGGGGCTCACTGCACAGAAAGGATCGCTAAATCTGGCCTGAATCTAGTGCGTAAGAGCAATAAAAATAGCTCGATGCAGCCATCCAGATCCCAGCCTAGGTAAGCAACCTAAAGATCGACTCACAAGCGCAAAACGATTGCCAAGAAAGCCGCAGTATTGACTAAGTTACGGAGAACAAAACAATGATAGATCCTAATGATAAAGACCTGCCTATTATCGATACCGAGGATGATAACGCCAGCGACCATGTCAAGTTCAGCCGTCGCCTGTTCCTTGGCTCCTCGGCTGCCCTGGTAGGAGCCGCCGGTGCCGTTGGCACAGGCCTAGCCGGTTCCTTAATGCCATCCAGCGCGGTCGCCTCAACCGAACAAGAAGGTGCTGTCGCTCCTGGCGAACTGGATGACTACTACGGATTCTGGAGTGGCGGCCACTCGGGGGAGGTAAGAATACTCGGTATTCCTTCGATGCGTGAGCTGATGCGAATTCCGGTATTTAATCTTGATTGCGCTACGGGCTGGGGCCTGACTAACGAATCGAAACAGGTGCTGGGCAGTGATAACCCGCATCTGGTCGGTGACGCTCATCACCCCCACATGAGTATGAAAGACGGTCATTACGACGGTAAATACGTCTTTATCAATGACAAGGGTAACTCACGGGTGGCTCGGATTCGTTGCGATATCATGAAGACCGACAAGATAGTCACCATCCCCAACGTGCAGGCAATCCACGGCCTTAGAGTGCAAAAAGTGCCGTACACCAAGTACGTGTTCTGCAACGCTGAGTTTATGATTCCGCATCCCAACGACGGCTCGCTAGCCAGCATGAACGACGTTGAGGGTTACTACACGATGTTCAGCGCGGTCGATGCCGAGACGATGGAGGTCGCCTGGCAGGTGATCGTCGATGGTAACCTCGATAACACCGACGCCGACTATACCGGCAAGTACGCTTTCTCGACCTGCTACAACTCCGAGCACGCCATCGACTTGGCGGGCACCATGCGTAACGAGCGCGACCATGTGGTGATCTTCAATATCGAGCGGATCGAGGCGGCGGTTAAAGCCGGCGACTTCATCACCCTGCCCGGCTCCAACGTACCGGTCGTCAACGGTCGCAAGGGTACCCAGCTGACCCGTTATGTACCGGTACCCAAGAGTCCACACGGTATGAACACAGCCCCCGACGGCCGCTACTGTGTCGCCAACGGCAAGCTGTCTCCCACCGTCACAGTGCTCGACATCCACAAATTCGACGCCCTGTTCGACGACAAGATCAAGCCGCGCGATGTGGTTGCCGCCGAACCCGAACTGGGACTGGGGCCGCTGCACACCGCCTTTGACGGCCGGGGGAACGCTTTCACCACGGTGTTCATCGACAGTCAGGTCGTGAAATGGGACCTGGCCAAGGCGATCGAGGCCTATCAGGGCAAGAAGGTCAACTATATCCAGCAGAAACTGGACGTGCAGTACCAGCCAGGTCACAACCATACCACCATGGGGGAGACCCGCGATGCCGATGGCAAGTGGCTAATCTCACTGTGTAAATTCTCCAAAGACCGGTTCCTGCCGGTTGGGCCGCTGCATCCAGAGAATGATCAACTGATCGATATATCCGGCGACGAGATGAAACTGGTACATGACGGCCCAACCTATGCCGAGCCGCACGATTGCATGATCGTCCATCGCAGCAAGGTTAAGCCGAAAAAATTGTGGACCCGCGATGACCCGTTCTTCGCTGCTACTGTGGCGATGGCCAAGAAGGATGGCGTTAAGCTGGAGGAGGACAACAAGGTGATCCGCGACGGCAACAAAGTACGGGTCTATATGACATCTATCGCGCCGGTCTACGGACTTAACGAGTTCAACGTCAAGTTGGGCGACGAAGTCACCGTGGTCGTCACCAACATGGATATGATCGAGGATGTCACCCACGGCTTCTGCATGATCAACCATGGGGTGCAGATGGAGATCGGCCCACAAGCCACCGCCTCCATCACCTTCATCGCCGACAAGCCTGGCGTTCAGTGGTATTACTGCAACTGGTTCTGTCATGCCTTGCATATGGAGATGCGCGGACGGATGTTGGTTGAAGCCTAACCCCGCCAACCCGGCCCTTGCCAATGCCCTACAGGTATTGGCGGGGCTCATAATCGTCAGCGAGGTACCGTTCTGACAAACACTCTGATCAATTCACCATTACCACCCGTTGCCCACCGGCTAGGTTTGACGACTATCCAACAGACTCTGAAGATGTTCCCTCGAGTCATACTGGCACTGGTAGCCAGCCTCGGAATGAATTCACAACCCCTTGCCGCAACCATCACCGTAACGCCCAACCAATCACTACAACTGATACTGGATCAGGCCACTGATGGCGATCAGATTCGGTTTGAACCCGGTCGCTACAGCGGTAATTTCACCGTCAACAAGACACTGACCCTGACCGGCCAGCCCGGGGTTGTGCTGGACGGCGATGGCAAGCGCAATAGCCTGACCCTGCAAGCAAGCAACATTAGGATCGAACAGCTGCGGATTGAAAACTGGGGCGATAACCTGACCGACCTCAACGCCGGTATTTTCGTTACGACCAACGCCAATCAAGCAGCCATCGTTAACAACGAATTCGAAGGTATCAGCTCGGGAATCTGGGTCGATGCCAGCCAGGATATCCGTATCCTCAATAATAAGATCGAAGGTGATCTGTCGATCCGTTCACAAGACCGCGGTAACGGTATTCACCTGTTCAATGTTGGTGGAGCGCTGGTACAAGGTAACGAGATCTGGCACACCCGCGACGGCATCTATATCGACACTAGCAACAATAACGAGATCAACGGTAACTACCTGCACGACCTTCGCTACGGTGTCCACTATATGTATTCGCACCGCAACAAGGTAATCAACAACCACACCCGCAACACACGAACCGGTTATGCATTGATGCAATCCAAGTATCTAACGGTCGATAACAACCGTTCCGAGAATGACCAGAATTACGGTATCTTGATGAACTTCATCACCAACTCGACCATCAACGCCAACGCTATCATTGGGGTTCAAACCGGTCGCAACCCGCATCTTCAAGAGAACTCCAACGCCATCGCGGGTGCCGAAGGCAAAGCGCTATTTATCTACAACTCGATGTTTAACCGCATCACCAATAACCGATTCCACCACAGTGATCTGGGCATCCATATGACCGCGGGGTCTGAAGACAATGTCATCTCCGGCAATAGCTTCATCAGCAACAAAGAGCAGGTCAAATACGTCTCCAACCGCCTGCAAGATTGGTCACAACAAGGCCGCGGCAACTATTGGAGTGACTACCTGGGCTGGGATATGGACGATGATGGCATCGGTGACACCCAGTACGAGCCCAATGATGGGGTTGATAAGCTGCTGTGGAAATATCCGGCGGTCAAAGTGTTGCTCAATAGCCCTGCGGTTGAAACCTTGCGCTGGGTACAGCGCCAATTTCCGGTATTAAAATCGCCGGGAGTCTTCGACTCAGCACCGCTGATCAGCGCCCCGTTTAATCACGCTGATTCGGTTTCAGATACAGCCGACTCAAGGGCAGAACCGCCTAATAACCCCGCCAGCAAACCGTCTTCTTCGATCACATCAGATCGTGTCACGTCCGAGGAACTGAGCCAACGATGAACATTGTAGAGCTTGAACAGGTAGAGAAACGTTATCAGGGCGTCCACGCGCTCAAAGGACTCGACCTAGAGCTGAAACAGGGGGAAATACTAGGGTTATTCGGTCATAACGGTGCCGGCAAGACCACCACCATCAAACTGATTTTGGGTCTGATAGAAGCCAGCCGGGGCCAAGTACGAGTGTTCGGCCAAGACCCTACCCAGTCACAAGCTCGTAATCAGCGCCGCCAGTTGGGTTTCCTACAGGAGAATGTCAGCTTTTACGATCAGCTCAGCGGGTTGGAGGTACTCAACTACTTTGCCCGTCTCAAAAGGATCCCCCTAAAGGAGTGCCGAGCGCTGCTCGAACAGGTTGGGCTTTGTGGCGCCGAAACGCGGCGGGTCAAAACCTACTCCAAGGGGATGCGTCAGCGATTGGGACTGGCGCAGGCGCTGCTCGGAAACCCCAAATTGTTGCTGCTGGATGAGCCTACGGTCGGGCTCGATCCGATTGCGACCCAAGACTTCTATAAGCGACTGGAGCAGCTCAAGGCCCGAGGCTGCACCATCATTCTGTGCTCGCATGTGCTGCCGGGCGTTGAGAAGTATATCGATCGGGCACTGATCATGGGTCAGGGCGAATTGCTGGCCGAAGGTAACCTGCATGACCTTCGGCACCAAGCTGACCTGCCGCTGACCCTGACCCTGCAGGGCGATATTGAGTTACCCGAACAGCTGCAGCCGCAAGTCATCGCCGATCGATCCGATTCAACGCTGCATCTGACCATCCCATTGCAACAAAAGATGGCGGTTCTCAAAAGCCTGATGGCGCTACCCGGATTGGAGAATATCGATCTGTATCTGCCGACACTGGAAGATATCTATACCCATTTTACCGCAGCCATGCAGCTGGACGTACTGGAGCAGCAGGAGGCTCATCGCGGATGAACAACGCAATGAATGCGGTCGTCACGGTCGCCAGCAAAGAGTTTCGTGACGGTTTACGCAACCGCTGGATCGTCGCCATCACCATCATCTTCGCCATTCTTGCGATCGGACTGGCCTACTTTGGTGCAGCGGCAGCGGGCCGGGTCGGTTTCACCTCGCTGTCGACCACCATCGTTAGTCTGGCCAGTTTAGCGGTGTTTATCATCCCGCTAATCGCGTTGATGCTGGCCTACGATGGCGTGGTTGGTGAGGATGAAAACGGCACCCTATTGTTACTGATGACCTACCCACTTTCTCGTTGGCAGCTGCTACTGGGTAAGATGACTGGCCACGGTGCCATCATGGCGGTCTCCACCCTGCTCGGTTTCGGTTCCGCAGCAGTGATGATGGGAGTGCTCTCCGACACCACCAACTGGCCGGATCTAATCGCGGCGTTTGGGTTGTTTATCCTATCGGCCATATTACTGGGCTGGGTCTTTATCGCTTTCGCCTACATCATCAGCACTCTCGTGTCGGAGAAATCGAAGGCCGCCGGCATCGCTCTGATCGTATGGTTCGGTTTCGTACTGGTGTTTGACCTCGGTTTACTGGGGCTACTGGTCGGTACTCAGGGTGATGTCGATGCACAGCTGCTGCCTTACCTGCTATTGCTCAACCCCACCGATATTTTTCGACTGGTCAACATCAGCTATTTCGCCAGCGAGCAGATCACCGGTCTGATGGCGATCGCTCAACACGTCCGTTTCTCTACAGCCACCCTGCTGCTGTCACTAACCATCTGGCTGATGGTACCGATGGCGATAGCTATGCTGATATTTAACCGCAGAAGCCTATGACCAATTCTCGACTGGTGACGGTACTGCTAACAACAGTACTGATGATAACGGCATTAACCGGCTGCAATGAGGAAAAGACCCTAGTCTTGAGTGCACAACAGACCCGTGCCATCGAGAGCGGCGATGAGTGTCATCTGTGCGGCATGATTATCGGTAATTTCGGAGGCCCCAAAGGGCAGCTCTTTGTGCGCGGCCAGCAACAAACCAAAAAATTCTGCTCTACTCGGGATATGTTCGCATTCCTGCTCGACCCCGAACACAGTCATAACATCGAGAGCGTGTTCGTTCATGATATGGCGGTCACCCCCTGGGACAAGCCGGAAGATGATACTTACATCGACGCCCGCCAAGCCTGGTACGTGGTTGGTAGCGACCGTAAGGGGGCAATGGGACCAACCCTGGCCAGCTTCGCCGATCAACAGGCTGCCGCAACATTCGCCGCAACCTATCACGGACAACTGTATCGATTTGATCAGCTCAATCTGGAACTGATCTCCTCGATCGGGTTTTAACTATGATTAAGGAGTTCTGCAGATCACGTATGTCGATAGCAATGACCGCGCGAGGGGTTTATGCAAAGGGGTGAAACAGACCGGCTCGTCGCTCTGCTAAAGGCTTGCTGTGCATGAGTGTGTTGTTCTTATTCGCCCACCCTGTCAGGTTTACTTATCCGCCACCTTCATATAAGCGTCAAAATTATTGATGTAATCATCCAGGTTTTCATCCAGCATTTGACGATATTGAGTGACGAAGTAGTCGACCATTTTTTGTTTAGATTGATTCATCTCAACGGCATTATTGAACCCAGCGGCACTGATCCAGGCATTAAATCTGGCAACTGAATACATAAACGAAGCACTCACTTCTCCCGGCTTAATAGCTTCCTTCATCTGATCGTTAGAGAGAAATATATGCGCATCGGCCCTCGCGTAAAAACCTTTATCTACATCTTTCATTCGCTAGCTCCAGTTGGGATTATCGATAATATTCTGTTAACTCGCATTTCCAACGTCTAGATCGCAGCAACAAGGTCAATAGGCTGCCATTTTACGAAAGTTTGTCCTGTAGCAAGATCAAGCATTACCTGTCGATGACCGGCTTCTCCTGTATGTTCGGAATGAACTTGAAAACCATGTCGTTTTAGTAAGTCCTTGGCAGCGACAATATTACGATCGCCAACACTGAATTGGTTTGGCCTTCCTAACTGAGGAAACATCTTTCCACCACCAAAAACCTTGACCTGATAATCCTGCGGGGTGGTTTTTGTCCGGTCAATATCTTGAATAAAAAGAGCTACGGCATGATCGGCGTACTTACCACTCAGACCGTCCTGGTTCGCCTCAGTGTGGCTTGGCAGCAGAAAATGACACATCCCTCCCTGCCGTTTCTGGGGATTCCACATTGTGATGGCGACACATGAACCGAGGATAGTCTTAACTTTTGAGCCGCAACTTCCGAAATAGAAGTCACCTGGATTTAG
>JBFFKD010000099.1:0-7797 GCA_041555595.1 Motiliproteus sp. | reverse complement strand
CTGGCCGCGGCCGGCGCCGAAGTGGACGCGTACGACAATTCCACCGGCATGATGGCCAAAGCACACCAAAAGCTCAGAATAACCACCTACGCATACTGTTGGCTTGGCACCACTACAGGCATTTCACAACAAACCTCGATGAACCTTCTCTACCACCTATAACCTTAGCTTAGGTATGGATTATTCAAAGGTGACCCCTTATCCTCAGACGTTGGTTTCACCCTAGCATCCACAGCAGTCATCACGACTGGCACTTTGGCAGCCACGGTATCATCCAGGATGGAAAGAGGATTTTATGAATAGCGAATTTATCGTGTCACTACTCGGGACGGACCGCAGCGGCCTGATCAAACATTTTATGCAGGCAACCCATGACCATAATGGCCAATGGCTTACCAGCAAGTTCAGCAACCTTGAGGACCAGTTTGCAGCGTTGATTAAAATATCGGTGCCGCTGGAGAACGCTCAAGCACTGCAGGATTGGTTTTTCGCTCAACCAGGCCTGACGGTGATATTCAACCCCGCCAACGAAACCCTGAATCACCGCCAGAACCTGCTCAAACTCAACATCGAGGCGCGCGATCGATTCGGTTTAATCAACCAGATCACCGATGAATTGCTGTCGCTGGGCGTCATCATTACCCAGATGAACTGTAACCGGATTTCGGTAATTGAGATTGGAGGCAGCCTGTTATCGATCGACCTTCATCTAGCCCTGCCCGCCGACATGCAACCACAGGAGCTGCTCAGCAAGCTGGAGAGCCAGGACGACGACACCGTGATCAGTATCGTCGAATAACCCTCCTTAACCGCCCTCGAGCTTCTATCCCAACAACAAAAACAACCTGTTAGACCAAGAGAGAGCCATGCCAGATTCAAACCAAACCAGCTATCGCCAGCGACACAAACCGGCCAGCGAATTCGACACGCGTGACCAGTACCTTGAGCACGAACTTTCCATCATGAAATTTAAACGCTGGGGTATAAACCTGCCCTACCGTGACTTCAGAATCGAACTGGAAGACTGGGTTCCCGCACTGGCGGCCACCATCGGCAAGGTGGTGATGGTAACCGCAATGGTAGCCGCCTTTGCCACTCAGTTCGGTCTCTCTGCCGACTTTATCGCCGAGAACGTGCGCTTTGAGCTGCTGATTGCCGGGCTGTTATTCGTGGTGTTGTTTTCCGCTATCCTCAACCCCAATGCCAACCTGGTGGGCACCCCTGGCCCAATGATTCCGCTGATTCCACTGATCGCCGCAGCCGGAGGCCACCCACTGGCGCTGGGGATCATGGTCGGTGTCTTCGGCCTGTTACTGAGTTTCAGCAAAGGCGGTTCAAAGCTGGTGAAGCTAACCGGTGATGGCGTGCGTGGTGGGCTATTGATCTACCTTGGTGCGGTCGGGTTGATCAGCCAGATCGGCAAGTTGGAGGTTTGGGCCGAAGGCGTGGGCAAGAGTTCGGTCTCATTTATGGTGATTCTGGCGGCGATCTTCATCTATGCCTACCTGGCCCGCATCAAAATGCGCTGGTTGGCGATCCCTCTGGCATCGCTGCTTGCCGGCATCGTCGCCTTTGCCATGGGAGCCCCGTTCGAATTCGTCACCGAGCCGGGGCTGCCGCATATCAGCCCGCTCTACTGGTGGGGTGAGGACAGCGGCTGGCATCTCGGCTGGCCCAGCCTGAGTCACTACATCGCCGTGATCCCATTTGCCATCCTGGCGGTGGCGATGTGGTCGCCGGACTTTCTGGGCCACCGGGTCTTTCAGGAGCTGAACTACCCCAAACACGCTAAAGGCGTACTGATGGATGTGGATGACACCATGACCGTGGCTTCGGTACGGCAGATGGTCGGTGCCGGCCTGGGCGGAGGCAACCTGGCATCCTCCTGGGGCACCTATATGATTCCCGCCGCCATCGCTAAGCGGCCGATTCCCGGCGGCGCAATCTTAACCGGCATCCTCTGCGTGCTGGCCAGCATCTTTGGCTATCCGATGGATCTGGCGATGTGGGAACCGGTACTGCGGGTGGCACTATTGGTCGGTGTCTTCCTACCCCTGCTGGAAGCGGGCATGCAGATGGTAAAGGATGCCAAAAGCTCTCAGAGCGCCGGCATCGTCATCTTCTCCAGCGCTCTTGTCAATCCGGTATTCGGCTGGGCCCTAACCATGCTGCTGGACAATATGGGGATGATCGGTGACAAGGAGCGCGGCGAAAGCCTGCCGTTATCCGATCGACTGGTGATTCCGTTGATCACCCTGCTGGTCTGCGTGCTGTCGCTTGCGGCGGTGGGACAACTACCTGGGGTTCCGGCCCTGTTATAGCCACAACACCGTTCTGATACTGCGGCTGGACTCGAATGATGATAGCCGCTCGATTCAGGCCACTTGTGTTTCGATGTTCAGCGGGGAACAGCCCCCTGAATCCAATGATCTTAAAACCCAAAACAACAGGCTCAAATATCTCAAGAGGTTCGTCGCTGGTTTTAGAGGCTCTCTAACAATAAAAAATACTGATTCGCCTCAGGAGGCGCTATGTCAGAGCTAATTACGCCGCGCCGTTGGCTGTTACCCTTCAACGCACTGGCTGGTTGGTTGGTTTATGCAAGCTTGGATGTCGAGCCAGAGGTCGCTAAAGGTCTTGGAATTCTCTGCTTTATTGCGTTGATGTGGTTAACGGAAACCCTGCATGTCAGTGTGACAGCATTATTGGTACCGACACTGGCAGTATTGGCTGGGGTGTTTAGCGTTAAGGACGCTTTCGTTAACTTTGCCAACCCGATCATCTTCCTGTTTCTGGGCGGCTTTGCGCTAGCGGCGGGGCTACGTAAGCAGGGGCTGGATCGGTTTATCGCCAGACAGGTTGTTTGTTTGGCTGGCGGCAATCTGCTGCGAGCCTGTTTGATGCTGTTTGCACTGGCGGCTTTTTTGTCGATGTGGATCAGCAATACCGCCACCTCAGCGATGATGCTGCCGCTTGCGCTAGGCATTCTGTCGCAATTTGATTATGACAAGAACCGCCCGCTCTATCTGTTCGTACTGTTAGGTATCGCCTATTCGGCCAATGTTGGCGGTATCGGGACACTGGTCGGCAGCCCGCCCAATGCGATCGCGGCGGCAGCGATCGGGTTGGACTTTGCAGGTTGGCTCAAGGTTGGTCTGCCGATGGTGGCGATACTGCTACCGGTGATGGTACTGGTATTACTGCTGATATTACGACCAAATTTGAATATGCACTTTGAGGACCAGCAGCAAGCTGAGTTTAAGATGACCTCAGAGCGTTGGCGGGTGCTGGTGATCTTTGCTGTAACCGTGTTGATGTGGTTGTGTTCAAAACCGATATCCCAAGGGCTAGGAATTAGTAAAGGCATGGATTCGATCACGGCGCTAATTGCGATCGTGTTGTTGTGTGCATCGCGCGTGGTGCAGTGGAAGGATATCGAAAAGTCGACCGAGTGGGGGGTGCTGTTGCTGTTCGGTGGTGGTATCACGCTGAGCGCATTGCTTAAGACGACCGGAGCAAGTCTGTTCCTGGCCTCTCAGGTTAGCCAGTTAGTGGCAGGCACGGGCCTGTTCCTGTTTCTGCTAATGCTGGTTAGCTTTGTTGTATTTTTAACCGAACTGGCCAGTAATACAGCCAGTACTGCCTTGCTAGTCCCGATCTTTATATCAATCGCTCAGGAGATGGGACTGCCACCGACAACCCTGGCCATTGCTATCGCTATCGCCGCCTCTTGCGCCTTTATGCTACCGGTAGCGACGCCGCCTAATGCGATCGTTTTTGGCACCGGCTGGGTGCCTCAGCGCGATATGATGCGGGTTGGCATCGTTCTGAACCTGGTCTGCATCGCAACGGTGACCGTATTGGTTGGCATGCTGCTGTAAATCAAAGCCCGGAAGCCGAATCCAGAACCAATCTCGTTTTCACTCGCGCAGTTTTCGACATGCTCTTGATCCATCACAAGCCTAGCCAGCCTTAACAATGACCAGGCTTGCAAGGCCGACGGAACCGGTTAGGCGACATCCATCGCATCGACCTGGCTGGCGAGGTACTCATCGTAAGTCCCTTGGAAATCGATCACCTGATGCTCTTTGATCTCGACCACTCGGGTCGCCAATGACGACACAAACTCGCGATCGTGGCTGACGAAGATCAAAGTACCGTCCCACGCTTTCAAAGCATTATTGAGGGCTTCGATCGCTTCCATATCCAGGTGATTGGTCGGCTCGTCCATGATCAGCACGTTGATATTCAGCAGCATCAGTTTGCCAAACAACAGCCGGTTTTTTTCACCACCGGAGCAGACCCGGGCCTTCTTGATCAAATCATCGGCGGTAAACAGCAACCGTCCTAACAGACCTCGGACCATCAAGTCATCGTGTTTGGGGCTGCGCCACTGGCACATCCAGTCAAACAAGCTCAGGTCGCTATCAAAATCGGCACTGCTGTCTTGCGGGCAGTAACCAAAGCTGGCGTTTTCGGACCATTTAACAACGCCTTGATTGGCTTTGATCTCATCGATCAAACAACGCAGGAAGGTGGTTTTACCAGCACCATTCTCGCCGATCACCGCCAGCTTGGCACCCGCTTCAAGAATCAGGTCACCACCGCTGAACAGTGTTTTACCGTCGTAACCGTGGGCCAGACCTTCCAATACCAGCGCTTGGCGATGCAGCTTTTTATCCTGCTTAAAGCTCAGTGACGGCGTCATCCGGCTCGATGATTTAACCTCGTCGAGTTTGATCTTATCCATCTTCTTAGCCCGCGAACTGGCCTGTTTGGCCTTAGACGCGTTGGCACCGAAGCGGTTAACAAAGGCCTGCAACTCGTCGATCTCGGCGCTCTTCTTGGCATTCTCGGCCAGCAGTTGCTCTTGGATCAATGAGGATGCTGCCGTAAACGCTTCATAGTTGCCGGGGTAGATGCGCAGATCGCCATAATCGATATCGGCCATATGGGTGCAGACCGAATTGAGGAAGTGGCGATCGTGCGAAATGATGATCATGGTGCATTTACGTTGATTGAGCACCGTCGCCAGCCAACTGATGGTATGGATATCGAGGTTGTTGGTCGGCTCATCGAGCAGCAGAATATCGGGATTGGCAAACAACGCCTGCGCCAGCAGTACCCGCACCTTCCAGCCCGGAGCCACCTGCGCCATCAGGCCAAAGTGATACTTCTCTGCGATACCGGCTTCGAGCAGGATATCGCCAGCACGGCTCTCGGCACTGTAACCATCCATCTCGGCGAACTCGGTTTCCAGGTGCGCCACCTTCATGCCATCCTCTTCACTCATCTCGGGCAACGAGTAGATCCGTTCACGCTCCTGCTTCACCTTCCACAGTTCCGCATCACCCATAATGACCGCATCAATAACGCTGTATTGCTCAAAGGCAAACTGATCCTGACTCAGGGTACCGACTGTATTGCCCGGCGTGATGGAGATATTGCCCGAGGTAGGCGCCAGCTCGCCGCTGAGGATCTTCATAAAGGTCGACTTGCCGCAACCATTAGCACCGATCAAACCATAGCGGTTGCCGTTACCAAACTTAGCGGAGATATTTTCAAACAGGGGCTCAGCGCCAAACTGCATGGTGATGTTTGCGGAGGAGATCAAAGAGGTATTCCCGGGGGCTTGCACATTAAGGAGGACTAACCGGCAACACCAAAACAGGCAGCCAGAAGCGGGGCGCAAATTGTAAAGACACAAGCCACCGGTGTCGAGGATAACTGTACATTAATTGGACAATTGCCCTATCCATAAAGCGATCACGTACTGCTTCATAGATGAATCTAATAAGAGCCATTGATAGCTGGGATCCTGCCTGGCATCACCTCCGTCATGGCAGCCCTTTCTATCGCACCCGATCAAACCGGTTCTTTTGTCTAATAATAAATTAATAACAGTTGACGGCGGCTATAAAACAGCCCTATAGAGCCTCAGTTTTGGATCGCCGCGTAGGAATTATTCACAAAATACCCAGCCCAACTACTGTCAATACTTTCACATAAATTTTTATCGAAAAAAAGTTAAACAGAGTTATTGACAAGCATAAATCATTGATTTTCAAGTAATTATAAATACTGGTTATTTTTTAACCAAGTCGTATCAATAACCCTATTCATGGGGCTTTAGAGACGATCTCTCCATTTAAACCACAGAGTTATCCACAGATGCTGTGGGCAAATTGCCAGACCCCGCATAAAACCTACAGAATAAGAAATTGCTGATGGATTAGAATAAAATTCTGCTCGGAAACAGGGCGTAATACTGCCCCGATTCAGTGCGATGAAAAGTCATTTTCCGCAAAGAAAAACCACTATGCCCGGCCAGCCACAGACACCAAAATGGCCTGCCTTTGACTATTAAAAATGAGTTACCGAGGTTATCGCATATCGCCGACTGTCTCAGACACCGCCGATGACTGACTCAAACGATCAATTCAACTACCAACTCAACTAGCGATTCAATCAATAGAGCTCCGATCGATATCGCTGCTACCTAATTTCGGCCACTCATTTTTACATAGTGTCGCTGACAAAAAGGTCGACGTTGGCTCCGTTGTGTTTGAACCGCTAAAGCGATAATTCCGCTTTTTAAATCTGCTCATGCGAATCGACTTCTTTAGCCGGATTAGAGCGAAGCCAAGCTGCGGTTATCGCGCTTGGCCAGAAAACAGATCCACGCGATGTAATCGCACACTCAACAGAGGGTCGCTCTTATCTGCCAAGCCAGATCCCCTCGCTTTCTTAACAACAACTAATCAGTAGCCAGTACCATTTCGGTGCAATCACCACCAGGCGACCGAGAAACGGTCAGGATAACGCGTTAAAACACCTATCCGGGTTGGCTAAACATTCCCAACGATCAGAACAAGTCATTGTTAAAAAACAACTAGTTCTTAGATAACCCTAACTGGCACAACGATTGCTGAATATCATTCAACTTCGATAAAACAACAACACCCAAGATACCAGCGACACTATCGCTTCAGGAGTTAGATATGCAGCCCATTACCGCTCAAACCATCATGGATCGTTCACCGTTGTCCCTGCGTCCCGATAGCGGCGTGATTATCGCCCTGCGCCAACTGTTAACCACCAACCTATCAGGCGCCCCGGTGGTGGACATCGACCATAACCTGATCGGCTTTCTGTCCGAAGCCGACTGTATGCGCGGCGCACTGTTGGGGGGCTACTACTCGACCGTCGGCGAGCTGGTCCGCGATCGGATGAGTACCGAGGTCGAGTCGGTCCGTACCGATACCGATCTGGTCGATGTGGCGGAGAAGTTTCTGCACAACAACCGCCGGGTACTTCCGGTGGTCGAGGCGGGAAAGGTGGTCGGGGTGGTACTGCGCCGCCATGTTCTGGAAGCGCTGTTAAAGCGGATCGACAGCAAGCATGAGCAGGTGGCCTGACCCCCTCACCTGACCCAGAGCAGATAGATCGGTCCAGACTAGAGTCTGGTTAATCAGCTACGGGGATGGTGCAGCTATCGCTCTGCCACAGGTTATCACTGAGCGGCTGTAACCGGCATTGCAGCTGCTGGCCATCATGGCACCAGCTCCACCACATCTTCGCCACGCTAAGATCCATACCGTAAAAACGATTGAGGCTAACGCTCGAGACGGGATCGTCGATCAATGCCGGAGTCGTTGTAGCGTCGTTCAGCGATGCGGTAACCGTAAAGAAAGAGTTTGGTTCAGCAGCTGCCAACAGCCGCGCCTCGGCCAGCGACATCTCGATGTGCGATTCAAGCTGCAGATGCCGACGTACCGGCACGGGCAGCTCCAACTG
>JBFFKD010000098.1:0-7873 GCA_041555595.1 Motiliproteus sp. | reverse complement strand
GGTTGGGATAAGCACAGCGGCCAACCATTGACACCGGTGTTGAGCTGGCAAGAATGCCGCGCTCGACAGTTATGTGACTGGACTGATCAGCAGCGTGCTGAGATCAAACAACTGACCGGCCTGCATCCTTCACCTCACCACGGCGCGAGCAAGATGCGCTGGTGGCTCGACAACAGTGCTGTGGTCAAGCAAGCGGCAGTCGAGCAACGATTACAGCTGGCGCCGCTGGCCAGCTATCTGGCAATGGCGCTGACTCGCACACCAAATCAGTCCCGCCCAACAGCCCGAGCCGATGCGAGTACCGCCCAGCGCACGCTGCTCTGGAACCGCCACACGCAAGACTGGGACGATCGGCTTTTATCGCGGTTTGCAATCAAACGTGCCTGGCTACCCGCCACCGCCCCCTGCCTTGACGCCTGGGGAACATTACAGCTCGCCGGGCTAGCCATTCCGGGCCGTTTTGTCGGTGGTGACCAGGGTTGTGGCCACTTTGGTGGCGGCCAACCCGATCCTGGCTGTGTAACCATCAACCTCGGAACGGGTGGGTTCATCAGCCTGCCGGCATCGGCAACGTCTACAGCACCACCAGGACTACTGCTAAGCCTGGCCAGCAGCGATCACGATTCACAACAATGGATGATTGAGGGCACCATCAACGGTGCCGGTGCCGCACTAAGCTGGCTACAGCAGCGCTACCCCGACACAGATCTTCAGCTGCTGTTTCGGCAACCCTTACAGCCGCAACCCGGATTGTTTCTCAATGCAGTATCGGGGCTGGGATCACCGTTCTGGCGCAACGATCTGAACAGCACGTTTATTGATAGCCAGACCCTGTCGCAACGCTACAGCGCGGTAATCGACAGCATCCTATTTCTGATTCAGATCCAGCTGGATCGATTGCAGCAAGCAGGATATGGCTTGGAACGGATCGAACTGGCGGGCGGTCTTGCTCAAGCGCAAGGACTGGCGCAGCGGTTGGCAGACCTGACCAGAATTCCTGTTCTGTCGGTTGCCCAGCAGTCGGAGGCAGAGCGATCCGATTCATCATTGACGAGCCAGACACAACCGACCATCCAAAGGCGAGCCGACTCGAACAGCGAGATGACAGCTCGCGGGTTAGCTTATCTGCTGGCCGGGCAGCCACAACACTGGAATGAAATCAGCGATCAGCCGGCCGCTACGGTGCTAAACCCGACCAACAATCCAGATCTACAGCAACGCTACCAACGCTGGTGCGAACAGATCAAGCAGTGGCTTAACCAACAGTACTAGCCACAGAGGTATGATCAGACCGTCTCCAGCTTGAGCTTGGAGGTATCGGCCAACGGCTGGCGTAATCCCAAGTGCGGTTGCAACAATTTAACCACTTTCTGGGCCGTGGTGCGGTAGGTCGTCAGCTTGCCTCCGTAGAGTGAGACCAGCCCCCGTCCTTCGCTCCAATGCTGCTGCAGTCGGGTGTCACGGGCTCGATGGAAGAAACTGCCGTTACCCTTTGGCAGAACCCGAAGACCGGCGAACTGATCTTTGATCCGCACCTGCAGCTCGGGGAAGTAACGCCGTACGGTCTGGCGTAGGTAATCAATTTCGTCCGAACTCGGCCGGCACTCGGCCGGATCTCCGCTATATGGCACCTCGGTGGTGCCGACCAAGGTGTCCTGTTGCCACGGCATCACAAACACCCCACGATGATCCTCGGCTTCAAGATAATAGACACTGTCGCCCAACGAGCCCTCGATCAGGACATGGCTGCCTTGAACCAATTCGGTCGACAGCGGCGTGGGGGCTCCGTAGATCAACCCGTGTAGCTGCGATACCCAGGGGCCGGTGGCATTGACGATAACACTAACTTCGATCCGCTTTCGCTGGCAGCCATCGCTCAGATCGACCCGCCAACCGTAATCGCTCGGCCGGGCATGCGTCAGCTCCCAGCCACGCACCAACGTTGCCCCTAGTTTTTTTGCCGAATACGCCACCGCACGCGTCAACAACCGGTCGTCGGTCTGGGCATCCCAGTAGCGATAAACCGCTTTGATACCATCACGCTCAAAACCGTTATCCCACAATGACTGTAGTTGCGGTGCCTCAGGTTCAAAGCGATCGAAATCACAACTGATACGGTCGTGCTCAACCCCCTTGGCCAGCCAACGGTACAATTGAAGGCCGGTATAAAGCGCCATATCGCTACGGTGATTTTTGAGCGTGCCCGAGTGATACAGCGGCAGCCAAAACGGTACCGGTCTGACCAGGTCGGGGG
This sequence comes from Motiliproteus sp., assembly GCA_041555595.1. Taxonomy (GTDB): domain Bacteria; phylum Pseudomonadota; class Gammaproteobacteria; order Pseudomonadales; family Balneatricaceae; genus Motiliproteus. The sequence goes on along the minus strand of JBFFKD010000098.1, from coordinate 5,619 downwards.
CCAGCTTTAGCAGCAACTGGCGCTCCTTGAGCGCCTTGCGAACCAGTGTAAACTGGCCAGATTCGAGGTACCGCAAACCTCCGTGAATCAGCTTGCTGGATCGACTCGAGGTGCCGCATCCCCAATCATCTCGCTCGACCAGCAACACCTTATAGCCGGCTGCCACTGCGGCTTGAGCGATACCCGCCCCCTGAATGCCACCACCGACTACCAGCAGGTCATAGCCGGTATGTTGCTCTAGTTCGGTATTACTCAGCGGCGACATCGTTCACCTCCGGCACCCGGTCTGAAGCTGTGATCGTATGCTCAAGAGTCACCTGTTCCAGCGCATGTCGAGCGGCGAGCATCGCCCCAATATCATCAGTCTCGATCCAGGCGAATCCCCGTTGCGCCAGATCCTGTGCCTGCTCGATATCCGACACCTCATACAGCCCGATCGGAGGGGTGTCATCCGGGCAGTAGGCATTAGCAGGAATCCGTTGCCAGTTAATCAACAGCCATTCGGGAGCGAGCCGCTGTACAGAGCGATGACGTAACTGATACCAACGGGTCAACACCGGTGCCAGCCGTTGCCAGCCTTGCTGTTTGGCCAGTTGCAACAACTTAATCGAAAAACTGATCACCACCAGCTGGGCGCGCACCGGTTGCAACTGCGATAACACCCGAGCCACTGCATGTTCGGGGGATAACACCTGGGTCATGCTGCGCTTGAGTTCCAAAAACAGTGTCACCTGCGGCTGAGTCGCCAGCCACTCCACCAGCGTATCCAACCGCAGTAACGGCAGCGATTTAAAACGGTTACCGAACTGATCTGGTGCATGGGCATGGTATCGCTGCAGTTGCTGGCAGTTCAATCGGTTGATCCGTCCTGCAACACCACACAGGCGACTCAGATCACGATCATGAAACACATAAGGCACTGCGTCAGCGCTTAGCTGGACATCAGCTTCAAGATAACGCGCTCCGGCGGCAACAGCCTGCTGGAAGCCCAGCAAAGTATTTTCAGGGAAATGTGCTGGATAACCACGGTGGGCGATCAGTTCAAAACAGACCATCGACACCTCGCATATAACGTTAGGTAGACGGCCTCATCCACGCTGATGGCCCTTAATAAGCCATTGTCTTGAATGTGGTTTATAGAAGAAACAATGACAGCCACTACTACTGCAAGTATGCAGCCGCAGGTGCACTTTGCCAGTGAGGAGACAATTAAGTTTGAGCGCCACCCGATTATGATTGGGTAGCGGTACACAAAGATCGCGATTACGGCTGCACTGATACCGGCCATTTACCCCATTGATCTTTCAACACAGGCTTCAACTCGCTTTTCAACAAGCTCTCCGCCTGCTTAGGCCCACTCAAACCCAGTTCGGGTAACAGTTCGGACCAATGATGGCGTTGAATCAAGCGTCCAATGAGTAGCTGCTGCAAGATGGCGGAAATCTCCAAACCGGGGTCCGATAGCTGCTGTACGCTCCAGCGGTACAACGCCGGTTCGACCTGCTGTAACTGGCGCTGCCCCAACACGAAACTGTAAAGATCGGCACGATCTTGCGGGTCGAGGCAGTGCTTTCGCAACGCCTGAGTCTGGCATAACAGCAATCGTGCCAGATCAAATTCCAGGTCAGAGTGAGCCCCCTGCAGCTGATACGGCAGATCAGCAGCGAAGCGACAACCGATCGAATCGACTAAAGCCCGGCCGGCTGCCGAACAAGCACGGGCGTAGAGTAGTGAAACGCAGCCGCTACTCGCATCACGCTTGAGCCCCAGCCGTAACGGTTGCAGCTGCTGGGCAAACCAGAACGGCAGCAGATCGGCGGTGGCGCCAAAGCTGGTGCCGACCAGGTCGACCTGCTGCAGGCTTGCCTGTGCCAACAGTCGTTGAACCAACTCCCCGCCAACGCCTCTGCGTCGCTCACCCGCCGGAACCGCGATCCGGACGATTCGCCACGCTCTAAGTTCGGCAGCTTGGCGCCAACCCGCTTGCGCCGCCAGCACCTGAGGCAACAGGTGGCCACGTGGACGCCGCTGCCCCAGCCAGATCTGTTCGGCAAGCGACGGCTCAAAGCCCCCCTCCTCAGCCACCCACAGCACCCCGACCAGTGGCGACTCGCGCTGGCCGTTCTGTTGGCTATCCGGTGGCCGATGTAACAACCAGATCCGCATCGACGGGTCGTCAAGCAGATCGCGAAGATCTCCCGGCTTGGTGCGGTAGTGGGCCTGCACCAGCAGCGCAAACAGTTGCCGCAACTGGGCCGGATTGTCGATCAGTTGTTGCGGCGTCCAATGGCTGAATCGCAACTCGGACAGTGCCAACGATTGCGCTGTGCCAGACTCAGGCTGGCGTTCCGATTCGGGCTCGGCATCGAGTAACAAGGCATCGAACACCCATCGCTCCAAGGGGTCGCCCTCGGCCCAACGAATCGGTGCCTGCAACTCGAGTTGCCGCCAGTTGGGCGTCAGCCGATCCAAGGTGTGCCGAAAACGGAGTTGGAAGCCGCGGCCGGTGCCTTCGTAACCGTGGGTGGTGGTCGCAAACACGATCCGGCTATGCTGACGCAGTAGCCGTTCCAGCATCGGCGCAGGTATCGCGGCGGCCTCATCAACCAGTAACAAGCCACAGCGACTACCTGTGAGTGAGGCGGCGGATGCCGATCCACCGATCTCGCCCAGCAACTGGTCCAGCGCCACAAACTCCAACCGGCTATCAGCCAGCGTGACCCGGTTACCCAGGCGAACGCTCTGTGGTAGCAACGCCTGTAACCGCTCGAACAACGGTTCGACCGCAGCTATGGAGGGCGCAGTCACCCGAATTAACAGCGACCGGCTCTGCATCAATCGCGCCGCTGCGATCCCCAACGCGGCGCTCTTACCCCGCCCCCGATCAGCACTGATCACCAACGGCCGACGCCGGTGCCCTTCAACCACTCGGATCACGTGCTGCACCGCTATGGTTTGATCCCGGGTTAAGCAATCCAGATCGCCGGCATCGATGAACGCCGCCGGCTCGCTGACAGCAGCGGCCAGCGACGGCAGTTGTCCCGCCTCAAGCTGCTGTTGATCCAACAGCAACAGACCGTCACTAGCAACAAGCGGTGCTTGACCGACTCCGCTGAGCCTTGTCTTGAGCCAGCCTCCAAATCCACTTGCAGGTTGCTGACGCAACGACGGTAGCAATAACACCAAGATACCACCGCCGCAGAGAGTACCGCTGCAGGCACCCAGCGCATCAGGGTCGACCCCATCGTGGCCATCGATCACCAGCCAACCAAATTCCTGCCCGAGCACCTGATGACAACGTGCCGGTTTTAGACAACGGTAGTCCGCATTCAATGCGGCGTGTTGGATCGGGTGATCACCGACCCATAGGCCTGGTTGCTGAAGTAACGCTGCCGGTAGTTGAACAAATACCGACTGAGCCCAGTCGGCATCGCCCGCTAAAACCAACATCCGCCGTTGCCGGGCTTGGACAGCCTGTTGATACAACAGCGCTAATGTGTGAGACAGATCGGACGATGGCACGGGAAGCTCCGGTTGACAAATCGGGCCATATTCTAGCGTGCATCAGCCAACACAGAAGAACTATTTAAGCGGTATGCCTGCACCCAATAGTTGAATTTATTGCAGACGATAGGTCAACTCGATGGTGGCATGGACATCGATATTAGCGGGAACGACAACCGGAACAACACCCTCGCTAGCCATCCGCGCCATCGAGTTAACCCGGTTCGAGGGATAGGGGCGTATCTGCTGCGGATCCACATCGATGCGCGACAGCGCGCCCAACTCTACTCCTGCAGCGTTGGCGACCACCTCGGCCCGTTGTCGTGCTTGAGCCGTTGCCTGCGTCAGCGCCTGTTGATGCACCCTCTCATCGTCTTGCAGGCTAAAACGCAATTGACCGATCTGATTGGCTCCGGCATCAACACCCGCTTGAATATAGTCGGCAACTTTATCTAACCGACCGGTTTCCACCAGCAACTGGGCTTGAGCCTGGTAGCCAATAATCGACGGCTTCCACCCGTTCTCGGTGTTGCGAGGACGGCTCTGCCATTGCGGCTGGACACTAAACGCTCCGCTTGACAGCTCATCATCACTAACACCAGCCTCAACCAGTGCTCGCTTCAACTGTTGCATCATCTGGCTATTTTTTTCCAACGCGGCCAGTGCCTCAGAGGCACTGTTTTGCACGCCGATGCTAAACACAGCAAGATCAGCCGGCACCGACAGCTGTGATTCCCCAGTGACTCTGAGTACCGACATGTCAGAATCCGACGCCAGCGCCAACGGCGATAGGGCCATCGTAGTCACCATCATCGCACTGCAAAATAACCGACCAAACCTAATATGTTGCATCTTCACTCCTTCAGGGTATCGAACTGATGAGGTGGTAGTGTTCTCGATTACACCTCATAAAGGTCGCCCTATAGTTTCTCGATTCATTGATAATTCTGATTACAACCGATCCTTGGAGTTTCTTACAGCGATCGGTTCCTCGCGTCTACTGCGGTAGCTATAAATCGTCTAAAAAAAGATAAAAAATAGTAGTCACTTCGGCTATAAAGCTATTGACACTATTTATTTATCAACACTAGAACACAGATAATCCCCGCTCGTGAATGTTCACCTATGTGAATAGTTGATATTTATCAGAGCAACTATAAGCCATTGTATTATAAGGATTCTTTTTTGTGGGTGTTTTTTGGACAATATGCTAATAAACCTCAGTCTATGCGGCCTGGCAGCAGTTACTAAAATATTATGTACAGAATTATCCACAGATTCTGTGGATAGTTTTCTCTACCCCCATCAAAATAAGGGATGAGGCGTAACGTGGCGCTGTTTGATCGACACTATGAAGGCCAAAATAATGATTCAAACGATAAATGACTAGCAGTTGTGGCAGGGGGTAAAAACGAAAAAAGCCGCCGAGATAGCGATCTTGGCGGCCTTTAATCTGTCCTTTCTACAACTCATCGTGTCATCCGTTCACGATCAATTCCATCTGTTTCCTTGTTGCAGTGCAATCAGTATCGCCTGAGCCGGCTTCGAATTCTCTAGGTAAAATTCCTAAAACAACTAAGATTAATTGAAAGACCTTTCAAAAACGTATCGATTAGATCGCTTATCACGCTATAAATCAGATAGATCGAGACACATTAATTCAATCACTGTCATTGCAAGCCTCGTATCTATAGCCGAACCCAACAGTTTGGCTTGTTAGATTTAGCTGTTGCACTACAATAGCGCCCCCTACCGAAAACATACTCCGTTGTGACGAAATAAGTTCTCTCGGAAACTGAATAAGGCCTGCCATGAAACCGTCGTTCCAACAACTCAGCCGCATCCTAGTCATCACCGCAACGTTACTGCTGGCACCTGTGAGCCTAGCTCAAAGCTTTACCTTCACCGCCATTCCCGATCAGGATGAAACGCTGCTGCAAACTCGCTTCGGCAAGATCGCTGATTATCTGTCCGAGCAGCTAAACGTCGAAGTTCGCTACGTACCGGTAAAGTCTTACGCCGCGGCGATCAGTGCATTCCGTAATGACCAGGTTCAACTAGCCTGGTTTGGTGGTTTGTCAGGCGTACAGGCGAGGCTGCGAGTTCCCGGCAGTG
>JBFFKD010000097.1:0-7915 GCA_041555595.1 Motiliproteus sp. | reverse complement strand
TTAGATCCAGTATCACCCTTGAACAGTTGTCTGCGCGAAGGGTTGAATGCAGGCTGTGTCATTAACAGTCTTTCCTGACCTAGGGCTGCCGGTTAATTACCGATCTTGCGGAATCTAGAACAGCTTAGTAAAGAATCTATCTGTTCTGTCATCTTCCATGCTGAATTTAGAAAGTGTTGATCTCAGCTAAATTAGACTTTATGCCCACATAGTCTATCTGTATTTGATGTTCGTCAAGAATAACCCTATACCGCTAATTAATTTTATTAGTAGGTGGTTATGTTATTGATTCAAACAACGTAATTGATTGTGATTATTTCCCTGTTTTGATGAATTTGGCGCTAACTCTATGATCTAAAATATTCTTTTCTTATTAATCTAGCTCTATTTTTAGATTTATTTGTTTCCTATTGGTGAATAGTCGTGAGTGGTTGGTGCTTAGCCGGTATTTCGCATGCCCGATGCAATACCGGTCATCGTTACCATCAGTGCTCGCTCGACCGTTTCGTTGGGGCAGTTACGATCACGCCGCAGTAGCTCGGCCTGCAGGTAATGAAGTGGATCGATATAGGGGTTTCGAACCTGGATCGACTGACGGATCACCTCGTTATCGCCAAGTAGCTGGTCGTTGTTTTTGAGGCCGGGTATCAGTTGCTGGGCTTGACGAAGCCGCTGTCGGAGCTGACTGCCGAGTGGACGCAGTTCAGGGTCGACCAGACGCTGCTCGTAGTAGCGGGCGATTGCTGGCTCGGCTTTGGCCAGAACCATCTCCAGCATGTCGATATAGGCACGGAAAAACGGCCATTGCTCAATCAGTTGCTGCAGCTGTTGCTCTTGCCCCTGCTCGATCGCCTGCGCAAGCGCCTGACCGCTGCCAAGCCAAGCCGGTAGCATCAGTCGGGTCTGAGTCCAGGCGAAGATCCACGGGATCGCTCGCAGGCTCTCAACGCCACCATCGTGTTTGCGCTTAGCTGGACGACTGCCAAGAGGCAATTTGGCTAGCTCCTGCTCGGGGGTTAGCTGGCGGAAGTAGGGCACGAATTCAGCTGTTTCGCGGACCAAATCGACATATTGACGATGCGCCTCGATCGACAAGCTATCCATCAGCGCTCGCCATTCCGGCTTGGGTGGCGCCGGAGGCACCAGGCTAGCTTCGAGCACGGCGCCGGCGTACAGCTCCAGATTGCGTACCGCCAGCTCCGGCATGCCGAACTTGTAGCGGATCATCTCACCCTGTTCTGTCACGCGTAGGCTGCCATCGACCGATCCTGGTGGTTGCGACAGGATTGCGGTGTGGCTAGGGCCGCCGCCACGGCCAACGGTGCCGCCACGACCGTGAAACAGGGTCAGCTCGGTATGATGCTGCTGGCAAACCTTGGTCAGCGCTTCTTGGGCCCGGTACTGGCCCCAAGTGGCCGCTAATGCGCCAGCGTCTTTGGACGAATCGGAGTAGCCGATCATCACCTCCTGGTGACCATCGCAGTAGTTCTGATACCACTCCAGCTTTAATAGCGTATCGATGCAGTCGGGCGCATTGTTGAGATCGTCCAGGGTTTCGAACAGCGGGGCGATACGGATGTTGTGGTCGATACCGATCTGTTTGAGCAGCAGTGCTACCGCTAAAACATCGGATGGGCTCGATGCCATCGAGATCACATAGCTACCCAGTGACTGGGCATCATGGCGGGCGATCACGGTGCAGGTGTCGAGCACCTCTTGGGCTTCAGCGGAGGGCTGCCAATCTTGTTGGCTTGGTGCTGGAAGTAGGGGGCGTTTACTGTTCAGTTCGGTCAGTAAGTAGCGTTGTTTTTCAGTTTCGTTCCAATCGTGATAACTGCCCAAGCCGTAAAATTCGGTCAGTTCGTTGATTACCTGTGCGTGACGATCGGCGTTCTGGCGAATGTCGAGTCGTACCAGGCTCAGCCCGAAACAGGCGATCCGGCGCAAGGTGTTGCGCAGGCAGCCGTCGGCAATGAGATCCATCCCGGACGCTCTTAACGACCGGTCGCACAGCAGCAGTGGTTCTAGCAGATCACTGTCGTGCAGATAGGTATCTTGAGGGGGCTGCTGCCAGCCGTGATCGAGGCAGCCTTGGATCCAACTGCGGGTGTTTTTTAGTTTGCTACGGACCTGGCGCAGCAGCTCGCGATAGGGTTCATCGCAGACGCCGGTAACAGCTAGCAGTTCATCGCTGGCGCGGCTCATCGACAGTTCTTGGCGTAGGGTGGAGATATCTTTGAGCAACAGGTCGGCGGCCATCCAGCGCGCCAGCAGTAGCACCTGTTCGGTGACCTTGGCGGTAACGTTGGGGTTGCCGTCTCGATCACCACCCATCCAGGAACAGAACCGAATCGGGGCTGCATCGAATGGCAGCGGCTGGCCGGTGACACGTTCCAGTTCGCGATCGAAATGGCGTAAAAAGGTGGGTACCGCCTGCCACAATGAGTTCTCGATTACCGCAAACCCCCACTTGGCTTCATCAACAGGCGACGGCCGCTCGCTGCGAATCTCGTTGGTATGCCAGGCCTCGCAGATTAGCTGTTGCAGTCGTTCGGTCAGGTCGCTGGTGCGTGGGCTCAGCGGATGTTCGCCATCGAGCTTGGCCAGCAGGTCGGCCATGGCTTCGTATTTTTGGATAAAGGTGCGGCGGTTGACCTCAGTTGGGTGCGCGGTAAGCACCAGGTCAATACTAAGGTTGGCGGCTTTGGCAGACAGTTGCTCGGGCGTTATGCCTGCCTCAATAACCTCATCGAACACCTTGTCCAGCGCTTGTGGATCGGGCTTGTTGACCACCAGCGAATTGCGTCGACGGATGCGATGATACTCTTCGGCCAGGTTAGCTAGGTTTAAAAATTGGCCGAAGGCGCGGGCGATCGGCACCAGTTCGGATTCGTCGAGTTGTTGCAAGGCTTCTACCAATTGGCCAATGTCGGCTTCACCCTTTCGTGCCGCTTTGGATAGTTGGCGGATCTGCTCCAGCTTATCGAGAAAAGGCTGGCCCTGATCACGGCCGATCGACTGTCCCAGTAACCCGCCCAGCATGCGGACATCGTTACGGAGCGGTGCTTGCAGGTCTTTCATCGGCTAACCCCAAGTAATTAAATGGTTTGTCGGTGCTTAACAGTTATTAAAATAGAGCATATCGATGGCGCGATGCCAAGCATTAGAGAGTCTGTCCGGTTGTTGAACGATATTAACCGTTGTCGAATCGTTCGGGTTTGAAGCCTGGCGTAGCCGCGAAAAATCCACAGCGTTGTTTACAAATAATAGAGCGATCGGGTCTTTACGTTGGCGATTTTTGACAGACTGCCGTACGTCTGCAATCAGGCCTCTTGATCCCCCATCGCTCTGTAAGCCTAGGCCGCAACAAGCTTGTCCTCAACTTCCTAGTTGGCGCGGGTGCGTGGGTTTGGTATGAGTTCCATCTGTTGGCTGCGTTTACGGGCGATCTCGGCGATGGTGGCTTGCATGATCAGGTAGCGATCGGCGCTGCCAGGGTGCGACTGGCCGGTTTCGGTGTTGATGTGGTTGGGCCTTGAGCGTGACAGGCGGCGCCAGAAATCGGCACTGCCTTCAAGCGGGTAGCCAGCCCGGGCTAACAGGTAGAGGGATACATAGTCGGCCTCAGTTTCAAACGGTTTGGCGTAGCTGGCCAGGCCGCCGAGTGTGAAGGCTCCGGTCGACGGTATCCCTTGGCTAAGAAGGAGCAGGTCGACTGCTGTGCCGATCAGAGCGTTGCGGGCGGTGGCTGGGATGTGGCCGAGTATGTTGTGCGCTAACTCGTGGGCAATGACTAACGCCAGGTCTCGGTCGCCGTTGGCGAAGTCGAGCATCCCCTCGGTGATGATGATGTTACGGTGGTCGGCGAAGGCGTTGATCTGATCTGAGGCGGTCAGTAGCAAGGGATAATCGCAGCTGTTAACCGGCGTTACACTCAGTTCAAGGCTCTGTTGCTGGCGATAGACTGTCAGCGTGGTCGGCTGGTTGGGCTTAAGTTGCAACAGTTGTTCGGCAGTGTCGGCCAGGCCGGCTTTGCCGGTTTTGAACGGCGTTGTATCGAGGCTGATCAGTGTGTCGCCGGGCTCGATCCCCGCCTGCTCGGCCGGTGATCCCGGTATGACTGACAGTACCTGCACCGCCTCGCCCAGTTGCAGGGTACGCAATGCGCTGTCGCGCAGTGATGAAGTGGTGCTGGTTGAGCCATGTTGGGAGTGATCGACGGCCTGGCCGAAGCTGTGGCTATTGGCGAACTGCAGGCCTAGCACTGCTTTGGTCTGCTGGCCGCAGATTTCGCTGTTGCGGGTCAGCAGTGGCCAGCCCACCCGGTTCAGTCGTTGTTGTTGTGCCAGCCGGTGCTGTAATGCATCGGCCTGCTGCTGTTCTGTTTCGCTGGCCTGTAATGCCGGCGGTGGTTTGGGGTGCTGGTAGTTGGGGGTGGCACAACCGGAAGTCAACAAGCTGCTGATAATCAGTACCGAGGCCGCTGCCGTGTTGGCGGCGCAGGTCTGCGATGTTCGCTGCGATGTCCGGTTTTGCCTCATTGTCAGACCTTGCTGATTGGTTCTCCGTTAGATCCTAGTCGCTGGGCTAAATCATAGCCGTTCTGGATACAGTCACCGACCGAGATGCCGTCGCGCCAGTTGGCGCGAAGGTGAATGCCGGGTAATGGCTTGAGCGCGTTGTCGATCGCGGCCAGGCGCTGCAGGTGTCCCAGTTGATACTGTGGTATCGCTGCCGGCCAGCGACTGATTTCAACCATATCGGGATCACCGTCGATCCCCAACAACGGCTTGATATCGCGTAGCACCCGCTGGGTCAGTTGGTCATCGTCGATGTTGCCGATCTCAGAGTTCAGTACGCCGCCGATAAAGCAGGTCATCAGGTGGTGACCTGCGGGAGCTCGGTTGGGGAAGATACTGGACGGGAACAGTACCCCAAGCGTCTCCACCCCGGTGCAGCGCGGAATCAGGAAGCCAAAACCATCGAGCGGGTGCTGCACCTGGGAGTGCTTGAACCCCAGCGACACCGACGCCACGGTTGGGTACTGGATCGGCTCGAGTTGCTGCTTCAGCTCGGGTACCAGCGGTCCGAGCAGATCGGCGCAAGCTTTGGCCGGCAGGGTTAGGATCAGCTCGTCGGCCTGCCATTGCTGGTCACCGCTGCTTGCCTGCCAGCGGCCATCGTCGAGCCGTTGCACCGCATCGACGCTGACGCCAGTGGTCAGCTGCTCACTCATGTTGTCAGCTAGGGTGTCGGCCAGTTGCTGCATCCCCTGTTCGAAGGTGATCATCTTGCCCGAAGGACCGGCGCCGCCGCGATGCTTGTGGAACAGCGTCTTGGCGATCATGCCGATAAACATCGAGCGGTATTGGTGTTCGAGTGCATAGACCTTGGCGGTCGCGGCCCGCACCGACAGTTGCGCCGGGTCGCCGGCATAGACGCCGGAAACAAACGGATTGATGGCGTAGTCGAGAAACTCCTTGCCCAGTCGTCGTTCGACGAAACTGGCGACGCTCTCCTCATCGCGGGCACGGCCGATAAAGGGTTCAAGCAGTAGGCGCCATTTGCCCGCCGTCTTGAACAGCGGTGTGCGAATAAAGTCGCCCGGCCCCATCGGCAGCGGGTGTAAGGTTGAATCGCGCAGTACAAAGCGCTTGTGGCTGGCACTGTTGGCTTGCATCGGTTGCAGGCCGAGGCTGTCGAATAGAATATCTAGTGCCGGTCGGTTGTTGAGGGTCGAATTCGGGCCGCGTTCGATCAGGTAGCCGTCGCGCTTAAGAGTGCGCAGATTGCCTCCGGCACTGTTGCGGGCCTCAAGCAGACGCACCTGGTGGCCTTGCTGCTTTAGAAACCAGGCTGTGGTCAGGCCTGAGATTCCGGCTCCTAGAATTAGATATGAACGGCTCATTCGATCCTCGGTGGCGATTTAGTCAAATATTGTCCGACACTATACCCGCCGCTGTTGTCGATTAAAAAAGTTCTCACCGATTAATCAAAACTTATTCAATTACTTGCAGTGTTGGTGGGGGCCAACGGCGTTGTTATGGTTCTGCTATCGCATTCCAGCTATAGTGACCGGAGCCGTTACGCCGCTCATCGTGGTTCGCAAACAGCAGGATGTCAGATGTTAGAATTAGCCCCAACGTTTACCAAAGCCGATGTGGAACTGCTCCAGCGTGAGCGGGTGTTTGATGGTTTCTTCCAGCTGGATCGATTGCAGCTGCGGCATAAACTGTTCGATGGCGGCTGGTCGGAAACGATTCAACGCGAGTTGTTTATCCGCGATGATGCTGTCTGTGTACTGCCGTATGACCCGGTGGCGGACAAGGTGCTGCTGATCGAACAGTTTCGCGTGGGCGCGGTCGATGATCAGCGCAGTCCCTGGTTGTTGGAACTGATCGCTGGAATTGTTGAGCCGGGCGAAACGCCTGTTGATGTCGCTCACCGTGAGGCGGATGAAGAGGCCGGTGCCGCATTGTTGGCACTGGAGCCGATCTGTCGGTATCACGTGAGCCCTGGCGGATCACAAGAATGCATCCATCTGTTGTGCGCTCAGATTGACAGTCGTGGCCTTGGGGGCATCTACGGCTTAGCGCACGAAGGTGAAGATATTCGGGCCCAGGTCGTATCGCGCCAGCAAGCATACCAAGCCGTCAGCGATGGTTTGATCAATAACGCTGCGACCATCATGGCGCTGCAATGGTTACAGCTCCATTATGTCCGACTGAGCCAGCAATGGTCGACGGCTGAGACGGCGCAGGGAGTTGGAGCGTGAGTCTGGCCGTTAAGAAACGCTATGTCCCCGACCTGCGGGCGCAGATGGCCAGCTGTGAAACTAACTATCACAAAATCATGCGGTTGATGCCTGATCTGGATGACTGCGATCTGCGTCAGTTCGAGGTTTGCTGGCATCAGCATCGTGCGCTGGTTGAGTTACGGGTCGAAGAACGTTTTACCTATACCACTACGCTACGAGTGCAGCAGTGCTATCAGCACAATCGTTGGGTCTCGATGCCCGCGTTGATCGTTCGTCTCTACCACGATGCCCGGATGGCCGAAGTAATTTGTCGTAAACGGCGGCGTCAGTTGCAGGGCAGTTATGTTTACCCCAACGATCAGATGCACCAGCCCGATGAGAAAGCCCAGCTTAATAATTATCTGGGAGAGTGGCTCAGTCAGTGTCTGGCGCACGGCCATAGCAGCGATCAGCTGGCGCAGGTGTGACGGCTATCGACCTGTCCTCCACCGACGCTGCCTTATCTAATCCCTCTGGCTCGAAACGCTGTTGCAAACTGATTCAGATCAGCGATCTGCATCTGCAGCAGCGACCGGATCAGCGTTATCGAGACTATGACGTAGAGCAGCAACTGCTGGCGGTGTTGCGGCATATTCAATCCCACCATGCCGATCTCGATGCGCTGTTGCTCAGTGGTGATCTGGTTCATCACGGCCATGCCGAAGGATACCTCAGGCTGTGTGGTTATCTGGATGCGATAGGGAAACCTTGGTACTGGATCCCCGGCAATCACGATGAGCTGTCTCAGATGCAGCAGATCCTGCCAGCCTCTCCTCAACGTGTTGTGATCAATGGTTGGCGATTGGTGCTGCTCGATAGTTGCTCCGAGCCCGATGGTTGCGGCAGCGGTTCACTGGCAGAGACGGAGCTGCGACGCTTGGCTGTTGAACTTGACGCTGCCTCAGCTGCCAAGCAGCCGGTTCTGCTGATGCTGCACCACAATCCGGTGCCTCTGGGTAGCAGTTGGCAGGATGCGATCATGCTTGGCAATGCCGATGCATTGTGGGCGTTGTTGGATCAGTACCGGCTGTCGGTGACTCTGTTGTCGGGGCATATTCATCAGCAGTACGATCAGCGCTATCGTGGTGCCCGGCTACTGAGTTGTCCATCGACGGCGGT
>JBFFKD010000096.1:0-7936 GCA_041555595.1 Motiliproteus sp. | reverse complement strand
GGTTTATTTGCCACAGACAGCCTTTTTCTGCTGCCTTTTCTGGTTTCAGGTTTTTTTCTAGTTGCCCCATTCTTAGGTATCGGCTTTTATCAGATAAGCAGATATTTGGAAAAAGGGGAGCCGCTTGATGGCTGTAACCCGTGGGATGCCTTGAAGAGTAATCATGTCCATATTGCGATGATTACCGGTGGTTTATTCATGATTTTGCAACTCTGGATAGCTTCTAATTTCGTGCTATTTTCACTGCTCTATGAAGGCCTTTCTCCTCCGCTGGACAATTTTTTCAGCGATGTATTTATGTCAGAAAAAGGCAGAGTATTTATGATGGTAAGCATTCTCGTCGGTGCTTTCTTCGCCCTGTGCGCTTATATGATTAGCGCAACCACAGTACCAATACTCATCGACCGAAAAATAGATGGATTTACGGCAATACGTTTGAGTATCAAGTCCGTGTTACAGAATATCCCCGCCATGATGATATGGGCATTTCTGATCGTGCTAATTGTAGGTCTCGGACTACTGACCTTTTACATTGGATTAATTGTTGCCCTGCCCTTGATCGGGCATGGGAGCTGGCATGCGTACCGGGCACTGGTACCTTCAAGCTGAAGACCACGGCGCCCCTGGAGCAGCACCTGCACAAAAATCTTATTTAAAATATTACCGTTACCATTCATAAAGTTAACGATCAAACACACTTTCAAAAAAACTCTTATGTTGCACCGCACAAAATTAGGAGATACAATCCACTCATCAACTACTCTTATCTATAGGTACATATCATGTTCAACAACATTGCTACTGCTGACTTCTCTGCTTTCGGCGCTCCAGTTCAGAAGCTGATCGAACTGAACACCGCTACAATGAAGAAGGCATTCGAGCTTCAGAAAGCTGCGATTGAGAAGCAGATTGCTCAGTCACAGGCTGATTTCAAAGCTGTTTCTGAAATCAAAGACCCTAAAGCTCTAGCTTCTTTCGTTACTGCAAAGACTGAAGAGGCCAAGGCCAGCCTTGAGACTTTGAAGGCTGATGCTCAGGTAGCAGTAGAAAGCACCAAGACTTACTTTGCTGAAGTTCAGGCTATCCTGACTCAAAGCAAGGACGCTGTAGTTAAAGCGGCCCAAAAAACTGCATAATTTAAACATCTTTCTAAAAAGGCCCTCATCAGAAATGGTGAGGGCCTTTTTTGTGCATGACTGATCCCGAGAAAGCGTCAGGGTGGTTCAAATCAGCCAATAAACAGCGAAGACGACCCATAGGACCTACTCGGATAGGCCAATTAACACCGGATCGCTTGTCGAACAAGGGATTGAGCTCTCAAGGCCGCCAACGATCCAACCCGATCAGGCAAGTCCAGCCTGAGCAACTATCTGGGTCAACCACCATCAACTCCCCCACAGCGGTTTCTGTTTAAGACTCCTGAATCGAAAATCTCTCGCCGGTGGTAATCAATTCCAACTAAAATTTAAACAGTCACTATCTAGCTACAAAGGATGTACGAGATAAGTGCTTTACTCGGGAATCGATGTCGACGGTAGCTAGTTAAGCCAACCAGAAACAGGAGCCCGATCATGGACGATTTAAGCCGACCTGTAAGCCAATTACCCCTGCTATTGGCGCTGATTAACCTGATTAGCTGCTCACCGCTAGTGCCCCATAGCGACAACCTCAATCCAACGCCCGCCCCCTATACTGCTGAGTTCAGGGAAAAAACAATGCACGATCGCTGGGCAGGAAAGAGCTATAGCGCACTGGTTGAACAGCTAGGCAAGCCAACTCTAGTCATGGCTATTCCGCGCCACGGCTGGCCACCAAGCTCGGCGATTCATTACGGCATCAATGATCAACAATCGGGCTGCATTGACTCTTTTCTAGTGCTGCATGGAAATAGAAACGGCAAGCAGGCCCAAGTTTTAGCGTACTTCTGCCGCTAAACGCCATAGCAGTCACCGCCAATGGTTGATCAATACTTGGGGATTGAGGACCTCCAGAGACAGGGGCAGATGCTCCACGAGGCAGGGCAAGCGACACCAAAAAATAAAGTGCCATAAGTCACTATCTGGTAATATCCTCCGCCCTCTAATGCCCTGGATTTACGTTCCAGCTCGCGATCAGGAATACCCATGTCAAAAATTGTTGTTACTGCGCTCTATAAGTTCGTCACTCTCGAAAATTATCAGCAACTTCGTACGCCGCTGCTTGCCGTCATGGAAGCGAATAGCATCCGCGGCACCTTGCTGCTCGCTAGAGAGGGGATTAACGGAACCGTTGCCGGTACTCGCGAACAGATCGATACTCTGCTGGCCTGGCTAAGAAGTGACCCACGTTTGGCAGAACTGGATCACAAGGAGTCCTACACCACACAACTGCCGTTTAAGCGTTGCAAGGTGAAACTTAAAAAAGAGATCGTAACCCTTGGTGTTGAAGGTATCGATCCAGAGCGGGTGGTTGGCACCTATGTAAAACCGGCAGATTGGAATGCACTGATCAGCGATCCCAGCGTGCTGGTTATCGATACACGTAACGACTACGAAGTGGAGATCGGCACCTTTGTCAACGCGATCAACCCCAAGACTGAAACCTTCCGTCAGTTTCCATCCTTCGTAGCTGACACTCTGGATAAAAATCGGCATAAGAAAGTCGCGATGTTTTGTACCGGCGGTATTCGGTGTGAGAAATCCACCGCCTATCTCAAAGAGCAGGGGTTTGATGAAGTCTTTCATCTGCAAGGGGGCATCCTAAAATACCTAGAAGATATGCCCGTAGAGGACTCCCTGTGGCAAGGTGATTGCTTTGTGTTTGATGAGCGTGTGTCGGTTAACCATCAACTACACAAAGGCCTATATGATCAATGCCACGCTTGCCGAAAGCCGATCACCGAGCAAGAAAAAAGCAGTGCCCAGTATGTCAAAGGGATCAGCTGCCACCATTGCTACGACACAAAATCAGTCATCCAAAAGAAACGATTTTCGGAACGCCAAAAGCAGATGGACCTGGCGTCACAGCGAGGCACCACCCACCTAGGAAAGGTCTGATCAAGTCGCTTCAGAGCGTCTTAGAACCTAACCACTGTGCTAATCAGACCGCCAGGATGTGACTACGGCTCCAGCGGAGTTTCACGACCGCGGCGTGAAGTGATGCCATTGCAGCAGACAAACTCTATCTATGGGCGATCGGCAGACCCTATATTGCTAACCCTGATTACGTCGCCCGAGTCCGCCAAGGCAAAGAGCTGGTAAGCTAGTGCGAAGAGGGGCTGATCAGCTGGGTATAACGCCACTGGATGGGGTCGATCCAAGTACTACCTAACTCACAGAATAGGTATCAGCATCCGACACAGAAGCCAGATCTGAATTCACACCGCTAATGTCGCGAGTACAACGACGGAGCCGCACCGTCCATCCACGATGGGGTTTCAACCGTTAGCCGCGTCGATCGCGGCCAGTTTGGTACGGATAAACTCCTTGTGCGAGACATGGATCAGGTCAGCGACTTTGCGGATCAAGTGATCTTCGTGTTTATCGAGGTAGCTGTCGGCCAGAGCCACCTGCCATAGGTTAAGGACCAGCTGGCTCTTTTGCTGCGCGCTGTAGTTATCATTGATCAGCCGGGTGAACTGGTACAAGGAGGTAGCCTGCTCGGCCTCTTGCTGCCCCAGTTCAATCAGGGCATCCAGCTCATCGGTGGTCAGTTCGAATTGTCGTTGCAGCAGCGCAACGACAAAATCCTGTTCACTGGCATCGACATTAAAATCGGCACGCGACACTTCGATCAACAGCGCGGCTGTCGCGAGCTGCAGCGGATGAGCACTGTGCGGCAGCTCGGCATCATCGGCCAAGGCCATATACTTACTGAAAAACTGGCTTACGCGATGGATCATAGGGACAACTCTACCGGCTAATGGTGTCTTGGCTAGAGTAGCATTTTACAGCGGCAGAGGCGGAATCCGATCGACCTGCCTGAATCACCATCGAAGACTCCTATTCGCGATAGCACGCTTGCCATCGCTAGCCAGCGAGGTTGATAATCAGCCATCTATACATTGCGCCACTGTTACTCCTCTACCAATCGGATCACGCCATGAACATTACTGCCAACAGCGTTGTTAGCTTCCACTACCGCTTGCACGATGAAGCGGGCGAAGAGCTTGAAAGCTCCCATGATTCTACCCCGACTCTGTATCTGCATGGCCACAAGGGCATCATCCCCGGTCTGGAAAAGGCGCTGGAAGGCAGGGCAACTGGCGATAGTGTAACCGTTACGCTGCCACCACGAGATGCCTACGGCCTGCGTCGCGAAGGCAGCGAGCAACGGGTACCGATTAAGCACCTGCAGATCGATGCCAAGACCAAGCGGACGTTAACCAAAGGGATGGCAGTACCGGTACAGACCGAGCAGGGTAGCCGTTCCATGGTGGTTATCAAGGTCGGCAAGTTCAATGTCGATCTGGATACCAACCACCCGTTGGCGGGCAAGACTTTGACGTTTAACATCGATATTGTCGATGTCCGCGATGCCACCGAGGATGAGAAGGCCCACGGCCATGCTCACGGTATCGGTGGCCATCAGCACTGATCGAGTAATGCATAGGGGCGGTTGTTGGACCCGTTTCGAGCCTAATCACGGCAGTCACCGCAAGCGCTAACACCAAACCATCGATAGCAGCCGTCGCTACGCTAGCTCGGCTCCTTCCATCTTTTATGCAGGTCTGGATACGCTTTTGAAAGATGAACAGATCATCGACTCGGTTCGCCGCTGGGTCGATACCCTAATCGTCGACATGAACCTATGCCCGTTTGCCAAACGTGAACTGGTGAAACAGCGGGTCCGTTTTTGGGTCACTCCAGCGACCACTGAAGAACAGCTACTCGAGGTTCTAGCGATAGAGTTGGAGCGGCTTAACCGTGATCCGGCCATCGAGACCACCTTACTGATTCACCCGCAGGCGCTGACGGATTTTTATGATTTCAACCAGTTTCTAGATCAGGCCGATCGCTTATTGGTCGAGCTGGAACTGGAGGGGACTTACCAGATCGCCAGTTTTCACCCCCTCTACCAGTTTGGCGGTACCGCTGCCGATGATGCCGAAAACTATACCAACCGCTCGCCCTACCCGGTGTTGCACCTGCTGCGCGAAGCCAGCCTTGAACGCGCCATCGCCCATTATCCGGATGTCGATCAAATACCCGATCGGAACATCACGCTGATGAACCATTTGGGAACAGCCAAGCTACAAACGCTGATGCAGGCCTGTTTTAAGCCAGAGCCATAGCAACCGGCTCTGCCGCAGGGTTCGGTCAACCTGACGGCCGCACTCGACAGGGGTTAAGCGGTCACATGCGCTTCCATCTCGGCGCCTATCTTTTTACGCATCTCCATCAAGGTGATCGCCGATTGGTGTAGTCGCTGATCAAGCTCGCTCTGCGGAATCCATTCGGGTACCGGCGAAGGCCGACCGGCATCATCGACCGCCACCATGATAACGATGCAGTGGGTGGTCAGATGGCGCTCTGGATTTTTCGGATCACCGGCACGAACATCGATCGCGATATGCATTGACGAGCGCCCGGTATAGATCACCTTAGCACTGACTTCAACCAGGTTACCCACCAGAATCGGCTGTACAAAGCGGATACCGCCGGCATAGGCGGTGATACAGTACTTTCCGCTCCAGCCGGCGCCACAGGCATAAGCCGCCAGGTCGATCCACTTCATCACGGCGCCGCCATGAACCTTACCGCCAAAGTTCTGATCGGCGGGTTCTGCCAGGAACCTCAGAGTTTGCTGTCGCTCTAATCCAGCCATGATAGCCTCCGTTACATCCTAAAGTGTCAAATATCAGATCACTATACACACATGCGGTAGGAAAAAACTTCTCTGCGGCCGAGGATGGCGGCTCGCGCCTATCGCGTGAAATACTCTAGCGGCCAGGTTGAGGAGCTCAACGCCAGCCACGAGACATTGACCAGCTAAGCTTTTCGCAACATCCACCTCACTCCTGTGCTGGCGGGTAACTGGGGTATACGGCGGCGTACTAGCCAAACGAAGACGACCAGGACTTTCCGATCATCGAAGAGCTACGCCAAAAGGAGGCACCGACTATGTTGCCTTGCCGATCGCCTTCTGCGATGGTCAGATTAATGTGATCAGCTTTGCTAGCGAGTGCCGCTGGTCGAACTGGGGCAACACCGCTTAAGCGGGGTGACGCAACCGCAACAGCTCTATACCCTCAAACAAAATCTACAAGCCTAGAGCAACCGCGAATGAGCCATGAGAGGGACTAAAGATAGCCAGACTCACCGAAAACACTAGGGTTGATCAAGCCCTACCCGGCTCGCCGTCAGCAGCTGGTACAGCTGATTGGCGATATCACTGCTGATTCGATCCTTCAACCGTTGCTCGATCATTCCTGATTCCTGCGCCGAGATCTTAATCGGCCAGCGCTGCTGGGCGATCACCTCGCCATCTCGATTACTTAACGCCAGCTGCAACGATCCCCGTAGCCAGTACCAACCCATTTTCTGGGCAACCGGTTCGCGGTCGATGCTGCCAGTCAGGTGCAGATCGCCATCCACCTGGACCTTGGCTCCAATCTGACCCACTGCATGCTGCAACTGGGGTAACAACGAGCCATCCGCTAACTGGAACTGCAGCCGGGCCAGCCGATCACGAAGCTGCTGCTCCAACGATGCCAGACTGATTGACGGCGCTAGCGACTTGCCGCTGACGACCGATAGGTTTCGATTCAACGGCGTTCGCTGACGTTGAAGTTGCCGGGCCCGCTCTAGCGCACTGATCGCCACTACGGCGTTGAGTTGCGGATTTTGTGCGTAACGGATCAGGCCAGCGGTCTGCTGGTCGAGCAGGTTGATTTTCTGCCGTAGCCGCTGCTCGGCACCGCTGCGCTCCAGCGCGACCAGTACCAGATGGCGCTGTTCGAACTGCCAGTACTCTACCGGGCTGGCTCCTTCGATCACCTGTTCGGTATCGGCGATCAACTGGCGCGAACTGAGCTGCCGATTACTGCCTTCTGATTGTTCGCCGCTAGCACTGCTGAACAGGCTGAAGTCACTGCTCTGCTCATTGATATTAACCTCAAACACACGCGCCAGAGCTGCCAGCGCGCGCTGTTCGGCCTGCTCCCGATTAGCGGCCTCACCGATCGCGGTCAGATAACGACTGGCAGGGTAGTCATCCGGCACTGCCGTGCTCCACTGTGGCGGTGTTGCAGCGGTCGAACAGCCCACCAGACCGGTGAGCAGGGCCAGCCATAAGAGCGCGAGACGATTCATCTGAGTCCCCATTACACTAGGTTAACGATATCTTTAGCAGCATACGAAAGCGTAGTCGCTGACTGCGTTAATTGTACGTCAACGCTGTCTGATAGCCGTAGCTATTAGCGATCAGTAGCTGGGTCATCCCGGCTCTGACGACCAGTGTCGGCGCCACTGACAACGAGGCGGAATCGCTGCCCTGGTGTGGTGAGTAGGTGCCTGCAGGCAGCTGGACGGTGCCGATCTGAATCGTGGCGGGCAGCAGATTCCAGCTGCGGGTATCGGCCACCTCGGTCAGAATAGCCGCCAGATCGGTCAACAGCCCCAGCAACGGGTCTTTATCACGCGAATTCTTGACCAGTTTATGCTTGGTTGCGACTCGCGCCAGGCTGAGCGCGACCCGCTTGGATTGGCTGGCTTGCAACGCCTCTCGGGCCAGAGCATCGACATCTTCCAACAACTCCAGGGTGACCCCCCGGTCTCCAAGCCGCAGCATTGAGCCGGCGCCTAACGACGGTTTTCGGGGCGGATAAAATGGCTGTGAGATGGTGACGTTGTGCTCAAGTGACGGCGCATAGATGCTGATTCGGCGCTGATGCATCGGCGAAACCTTGCCGTTCAGATACAGCACCAGCACTTCACCGTGGTTATCGGGCAGCGGG
>JBFFKD010000095.1:0-7969 GCA_041555595.1 Motiliproteus sp. | reverse complement strand
GGTTACCTATCGATGAGTACCGCTTCAGTCAGCCCGTCTACTAACGATCAATACGTTCGTTTCGTCAACGTCAAAAAAAGCTACGATCAGCAAAACCTGGTGGTCAAAGACTTCAACCTCGACATCAAAAAAGGCGAATTCGTTACCCTGCTAGGGCCGTCGGGTTCGGGTAAGACCACCTGTCTGATGATGCTGGCAGGGTTTGAAGATGTCACCAGCGGTAGTATTTTGGTCAACGGTCAGCCGGTCACCAATGTCGCCCCTTACCACCGCAATATCGGCATGGTGTTCCAGCACTACGCACTGTTCCCGCATATGACCATCGCCGAAAACCTGGCTTATCCGCTCAAGGTTCGCAAGATCCCAGCTAGCGAGGTCGATCGCCGGGTGGCCGAGTCACTGGCGCTGGTCGAGCTCAGCGATTTTGGCAAGCGTTTTCCAGGCCAGCTCTCTGGCGGCCAGAAGCAGCGAGTCGCCTTAGCCCGCTCACTGATATTCGAACCCAGCATCGTACTGATGGACGAGCCGCTGGGAGCCCTGGATAAAAACCTGCGCGAGCAGATGCAGTTCGAGATCAAGCGCCTGCACGAAGACCTCGGATTTACCGCCATCTATGTCACCCACGACCAGACCGAAGCGTTGACGATGTCTGATCGCATCGCGGTTTTCGATGATGGCGTAGTACAGCAGTGTGCCGCCCCTGATGTGCTGTACGAACAGCCCGCCAATGCTTTTGTGGCTGATTTTATCGGTGAGAACAACCATATCCCTGGCACCGTCCACCAGATCGATAATGGCGTGGCGCAGATCCGCCTCGAGGACGGTTCTCTGGCTACCAGTGCCAACCCCAACTGTCCGGAGCAAGGTCAGCGTTGCGTGCTGACGATCCGACCGGAAAACCTGTTTATCGCCGGCGATCAACCGCTCGATAACAGCGTCGATGCCGATTTCATCACCCGCCTCTATGTCGGCGATTCGATCCGTTACTTTTTCAAGATGTCCGGTGGCTCCGAACTGATGGTGAAAGCCCTCAACGACCGGATGGCACCCGATATCAAACCGGGCACCCGCACCCGCCTGACCTGGGCCACCGAAGGCGGGCTGGCGCTGGATGCCGATGATTGATGCGCTACCAGATTACACGATGTCGAATAACAAACCGGAAGTTGAGCTGTAACAAATAAACGAGAGAGGAAACAATAATAATGAACAAACTCAAACAACTCGGCGCGGCTATCGCGCTCTGTAGCGCTGCAGCACCCGTACTCGCCGATCAACTCACCGCCGTCTCCTTCGGTGGTGCCTACGGTGCCGCACAGCAGAAGCACATGCTCGATCCTTTTATGAAGGAGACCGGCCACAAAATCCTGTTCGAAAACTACTCCGGCGGTATCGCCGAGATTAAAGCGCAGGTCGAGAGTGGCAACATCCTGTGGGACGTAGTCGATATCGAGGTGATCGATCTTGAGCGCGCCTGTTCTGAGGGCCTGCTGGAAGTGTTCCCGCATGATACGCTGCCTGCCGGCGATGATGGCGTCAAGGCCAGCGATGACTTCTCCGCCGCCGCTCTATCAAACGAGTGTGGCGTCGGCAACATCGTCTGGACCGTTCTGTTCGCCTACAACCACGACACCATCCAAGGTGGCAACCCCAATTCGATCAACGACCTCTTCAATACCTCCAAGTTCCCGGGCAAGCGCGCGCTGCGTAAGCGCCCGCAGGTCAACATGGAATGGGCACTGTTAGCCGACGGCGTCCCTAAGGACAAGGTCTACGAACTACTCGCCACCGACGCTGGCCAGAAGCGGGCATTCGCCAAGCTCGACAGCATCAAGGATGATCTGGTCTGGTTCGACAGCTGGTCGCAAGCACCACAACTGCTCAACGACGGCGGCGCGGTGATGGTTCAATCGGCCAACGGCCGCTTCTTCGACGCGATCCAGAAAGATAAAAAACCGTTCGAGATGGTCTGGGATGCGCACGTTTACGACCTGGATGTTTGGGCGATCGTGAAAGGCACCAAGAACAAAGCACTGGCGGAAGAGTTTGTCCGCTTCGCTACCGGTTCTAAGCCTCTGAGTGGCATGCCTGAAGTCGCCTACGGCCCGACTCGTACCTCATCGTACGCTTACGTCGACAAAGCGGTGATCCCGAAGCTGCCATCAGCCCACCTCGACGAGGGTCTGAAAGCTTCCGGCGATTTCTGGGCTGACTACGGTGAGTCACTAGGTGAGAAGTTCAACGAATGGCTACTCAAATAAGTAGTCCGACTGAACGCTAGCAACACCCCCGTACTCGTGATGCTCGCATCGCGAGTACGGTATTACCAAGCAACACCCTCGGGGTTCCGGCTCCGATCCTATTTCCTGTGTAGCAGCTTCGTTAGATAAGGTTTTTCTATGTCACAGCCTGGCCAAACCACAGATTCGGCATCAAACAGCAGCGCCTCATTTCGCTCCGGACTGACCGAGGAAGAGATCGCCCAGAGCCGAAAAATTCTGCGCCGACGTAAGGCACTTGCCAGCGCCTTTGTGATTCCATTGATGCTGTTTATTTTGATCGCATTCGTCGCTCCGATAGCCACCATGCTGTATCGAAGTGTCTACCACCCGACAGTCGCACAACTGATTCCAACTACCCTCGAAGCGCTTGATCGCTGGGACGAGAGTGGAGATACCCTGCCCGATGACGCCGTGCTGAATCTGTTTGCAGTCGAACTGCAACAGCTGGCCAAAGACCGTAAATCGGGCAAGCTAGCCGAAGAGATCAACCGAGGCCTGCCCGGCAGCTCCAGTGTGATCAAGTCGACCGCCCGTAAGCTCAAGAAGCTCGATCCCGAACTGCTGGCCAGCGAAGGTGGTAAACGCCTGCTCGCGCTCAAGCCACAGTGGCAACAACTTGATATCTGGCGGGTAATCAAGAAAGCCGGCCCAGAGTTCACCGATCGTTACTACCTGACCGCGTTGGACCTTGAACGCAATCCGTCCGGCGAGATAGAGCAACGCAGCACCGCCATCTATATCAAGCTGTCGCTCAAGAGCCTGTGGATCGCCATTCTGATCACCGGTCTGACAGCCCTGATTGGTTTCCCGCTGTCCTACTATCTAGCCACCGCGCCATCCAAGGTGGCCAATACGCTGATGGTGTTCGTACTGCTGCCGTTCTGGACCTCGCTGCTGGTGCGCACCACAGCCTGGATCGCACTGCTGCAGACCAACGGCGTCGTTAACAGCGTCCTACAATCGATCCATGTCATCAGCGAACCGATCGAGATGCTCTATACCCAGTTCGCCACCGTTATCGCGATGACCCATATTTTACTGCCGTTTATGATTTTGCCGCTCTACAGCGTCATGAAAGGGATCGACCCCAGCTATTTGCGCGCCGCGCTGTCGCTGGGTGCCAAGCCGATACCGGCGTTCATCCGGATCTATCTACCGATGACCATTCCCGGACTCAGTGCCGGGGCATTGCTGGTGTTCATCATCTCGATCGGCTACTACATCACCCCGGCGCTGGTCGGCGGAACCGAAGGCCAGATGATCAGTAACATCATCGCCTTCCATATGCAGTCCTCCAACAATTGGGAGCTGGCTGCTGCGCTCGGTTCGCTACTGCTGGCGCTGATCACCTTCCTGTACTGGATCTACGACCGACTGGTCGGGATCAGCAACCTGAAGCTGGGATGAGATCATGACTAAGACAGCCTGCTTACCCAACAATCGACCGAGTCTTAGTTTTCAGCATCAGCAACCTCAAGCCGGGATTAAATAATGGCCTTTCCAAAATATTTTACCTTCTGGCAAAAGCTCGGTATGCACGGACTACGATTGACCGCCTGGCTGGTACTGGCGTTTCTGATGTTGCCGATCCTGGTAATCATTCCGTTGTCGTTCAACGCCGAGCCCTACTTTACCTTTACCCAGGGGATGCTAGCGTTCGATCCTGAAGCCTACTCGCTAAAGTGGTACGCCGAGATCATCAACGATGACAAGTGGCTTCTAGCGATCAAGAACAGCTTCTTTATTGGCTTTTGGGCCACCCTGATCGCCACTGTTCTGGGCACCTTCGCCGCGATCGGACTGTCCAACCCGGTAATGCCGCTGCAGCGCTTTATCATGGCCGTACTGCTGTCGCCGATGATCGTACCGCTGATCATCACCGCCGCCGGAATGTATTTTTTCTACACCCAACTGGGGCTAACAGGCAGCTATCTCGGGGTGATCGTCGCCCACGCCGCGCTCGGCACCCCGTTCGTTATTATCACCGTCAACGCAGCACTGTCGGGGTTTGACTACTCATTAATGCGCGCATCGATGGGGCTCGGCGCTACGCCGATCCAAACATTTTTCAAGGTGATCATGCCGCTGATCCGTCCCGGAGTGATCTCAGGCGCGCTATTCGCCTTTATCACCTCGTTCGATGAAGTGGTGGTCATCCTATTCTTGGCTGGCCCAGAGCAGCGCACCATTCCTCGTCAAATGTTCTCGGGGCTGCGCGAGCAGATCAACCCGACCATTCTGGCGGTAGCGGTGTTATTGGTCGTCGTTTCAGCGATGATGCTGTTCACCATCGAATACCTGCGTGCCCGTGGCGAAAAAATCCGTACCGGTCAGGTTTAATACTTCTGCCCTAGGACGATGACCCGCAAGTGGGTAGGGTCTATTTAACGAATTCGGTTAAAGAAGCGCCAAACCGAGCCGATCAATACAGCTTACTCATTAAAGGATTCGCTGCATGGCCGACAAAGACGAACAAGAACCAGTAGAGGCCAAACCACTCACCCCCGAAGATCGAATCGCCAAGCTTGAGAAGAACCGCCTGTTCAGTTGGATTGCTTGCGGCGTTCTGTTGCTTCTAGTGCTGGCCGAGGCCGGCGGCCTGGTATTGATCGCCACCCAGGGCCCTGATCCTCGCGTAGGCGAGCATGAGCAACGTTTCGACGTGATCATGAATGAGATCAAGCTGCTAGAAGTCGCCTATGAGTCAGCTCGTGCATACAACGACAACGCAGAGCGACTGGAAGAGAAGCTCAAGCGAACCACCAAGACGATACAACTCAACAACTTCTCCGCCCTGCGCAAGCTGATGATCGAACAGGAACAGAGCAACCGTCAGTTCTTAGCCGCGCTAAAACAGGGGATGTACGACCTCTCACGCATGGTCAAAGGCTCGCGCACCTGGTACGAAGTCTATAAGGGTGATCTCGACCTGGTGATAGCCGATAGTAAATTACGCACCGAAAGCCTTGAGAGCGGACTGGTCAAGCCGCTAACGCGCAAGACCGTCACCGCACCGGCAGTCGATTCGACCACAGCCGAGCAGTAAAACGCTATAAAACAGCGCTCGGTAACCGATGCTAATCGCGCTCCGAGTCGACCATGGCCATCACCGTGTCGCTATAACGGGCACCAGCAACCAGCTCGTCATTGATTAATCGCTCCAGCGCTGCCAGATCAACCGCCGTCAGGTTCAATTCGGCCGCTGCAGCGTTTTCCCGCAGGTGCGCGATCGATCGGGTGCCGGGGATCGGTACAATATTACACCCCGCCGCATCAGCCCTATGCAGCAACCAGGCTAACGACAGCTGAGCCAGCGAACACTGATAACGTGCCGCCATCGCTCGCAACGGCAGCAGCAATTGACTGTTCGCCGCGAAATTTTCCGGCTCAAACCGCGGCCGAGCAATACTCAACCGAATATCACCGTCGCCAAGCTGATTAACGTTCTGCGCCGACCCCGCCAAAAAACCGCGTCCTAATGGCGAGAATGGTATAAAACCGATATCCAGCTCAGTGCAAGCAGCCAGCATCGCCCGCTCTGGCGTGCGTGACCAGAGCGAGTATTCCGACTGCACCGCTGTAATCAGATGCTCCCGGTGACCTCGACGCAACGTTTCTACGCAGACCTCCGACAATCCCAGTGCCTGCACCTTACCCTCTCGCACCAGTTCGCCCATCGCCCCGACACTCTCCTCCACCGGCACATCAGGATCGAGCCGATGCAGATAATACAGATCGATCACTTCGGTCTGTAACCTTCGCAGGCTCGCTTCACACTCGCGCTTAAGCACCTCGGGGCGGCCGCACACCTTGGGATTACCTGCACTATCCTTCGACAGACCGCCCTTACTGGCCAGCACAAACTGGTGTCGACGTTGATTGAGCACCCTTCCCAGCAGCGCTTCGTTATGACCATCACCGTACATCGCGGCCGTATCGAGCAGCCGACATCCTTGATCGAGCGCGGCCAGCAGCAGCTGTTCAGAGCTCTCGTCATCGGCAGGGCCATAACCGGCTGAGAGATTCATACAACCAAGACCGATGGCTGACACATCGAAGGGACCGAGTTTGCAAGTACGCATGGGAACTCCGGTATGATTGACGGCTATTGAGGTGTGACCGATGGCATGGTTCTGCGGGCGCTAAACACTGAAAGAGAACTCCAGGCCCGCTCTGTCAGTGCGGCGAACAAGCCTTCATGCGCTGGTGCGAGCACCTGAAGCGGCTTAGATGCCAGCATGATCTGAAACGAACAGACTGCTGAGTAAAGACGGCTCGCAGCGGTCAGCTCGATTCAGGCTTGTCTGTTAATCCAGCAGTTCTTCTGCCAGATCGCCCGGCTCAACTTCAAGCCCAGCCATATCGGCATTCCAGTTCGGCCCAACTAACACGCCATCTTCCGCCATACCGGTCAGCCAGGTTTCGACAAACAGCTCTAACTCGATCGACTTGGCCGTGTTGTCGGCCCACTCACCGCTGCACTGTGCCTTGGCATCAGCTTCATCGGACCAGAACGGAATCACATCGGTATCTTCGAACTCTTCTGATTCACAGAACACCCAACCTTCGGGTGTCGTTACGCCCCAAACTTTGCCAGAGCCCTTGATTCCCTCGACGAAAAGGCGGGCGTTGTGTTGTAGATCGGCGGTTAGCTGACTCATTAGGCGGTCTCTCAAGGTGGCTTCAATATGAAGCGTGATGAATAAGCGCAGCATGATACACCGCTACACGATCAAGGGCCTCATTATCGGCGCGTTGAACGGCTTTCGGAGAGTAACCGAGCCGATAACGCGGGGTGACTCTGTGCGCGATCCATGTTCTGATCAGCGCCACGGGCGCACCTTAACTCATGCGCCGAATCCAAGTAGCCGAGCACGAGAGCGCCGATGGCCCGTTACAGTAAAAATAGCAAAGCCCATTCCGATGCCATATCGGAGCAAACTCAGGCCGAAGCCTTGGCGCTGGCCCGTGGCATCCAAAAACCTAAACAGACCAAAGAGCAGACCAAACTGATCGCGCAAGGGATTCAGAAAGGTATCAGCCTGTATAAGAAGCAACAAAAAAGCAAAGCCCGAGAGCTAGACAAACGGTTGAAGAAAGCCAGTGCGCCCCGCTCTCCCATCGACTCGACCGAACCTGTCGACAGCGATGCCATTTCTCCGCCGACAAAGACTAAACTGGCCTGGCTACTGTTAGCTGCATCCTGGCTGCTATTTGCCGGCCATTTCGTGATCAGCCATTAATCTACGCCATGCAACTGCTGCAATATTTCGATAAA
Source organism: Motiliproteus sp. (assembly GCA_041555595.1). Classification (GTDB taxonomy): domain Bacteria; phylum Pseudomonadota; class Gammaproteobacteria; order Pseudomonadales; family Balneatricaceae; genus Motiliproteus. Next base: position 409 of record JBFFKD010000095.1, on the reverse strand, counting down.
ACGTTCACGGCCGCGATTGCCGCGCGCTTGACTGCGGGTGGTCGCGGCCACCCCCAGGGCGTAGTGTTTACGCTGCGGTAGTAGCGCCCTCAGCTCACCGGTTTCCAGCTGCGGCAGGACATACTTCTGCGGCATAAAACCGATATAGGCACCGGAGCAACGATCCGTGGAGCGAATTAACAGCATTGCGGAACAGCTCGAGCGATGAGAACAGCTCCTTCATCAACTCGTAGACCAGCATCCCCTCTTCAGTCAGGGCAAAGCCAGCCCGACCGCGACGACACAATTTCAAGCTAAGCCGCTGCTCCAGGTTGGCGATATGGATACTGATGGTGGAGCGGCCGATACTGAGTTCGGTTTCAGCAGCGGCAAAACCACCGCATTCGACTACCGCCTTGAACAGGTTGAG
>JBFFKD010000094.1:0-8043 GCA_041555595.1 Motiliproteus sp. | reverse complement strand
TGGTCGCCTGGCTAGCACCCCGGTGTCATTGATCCTGGGTTTCATCGTGACCGGGTACGTGCTGTTCTCGCTCTCGTTCCGTGACCTGATTGAGAAGCAGCGCTGGGCCAAAATTATCTCTAGTTACGGTATGGTGCCCGGTACGCTGGTCGCGATGGTGATCGGTTGGTCGGTTGGTGAATATCCACTGCCTGATATCCAGTGGGGGGTTTCTGCCCCTGCTTTCGCTGAGATGTGGAACTATCTACCGTTTACCGTGGGTTTGCCTGGTTGGGATATTATCTGGATGGCGATCCCAACGGCGATCATTGCCTATATCATCGCTTTCGGGGATATCATCGTTGGCCAGAGTTTGCTGGCTCGCGTCGACCACCTGCGCCCCGATGAGAAGATCGAAGTTGATGTGGATCGCGTCCATATCATCACCGGTATTCGTAATCTGATGCATAGCTTCTTTGCGCCCTATCCAGGGTTGGCTGGGCCGCTGTTTACCGGTGCCATGGCGACGATCGCCGAGCGCTATCGCTATGGTCGCAGTGCGATGGATACCATCTATAGTGGTGCTGGCGTGTTTTGGATCGTCGCCTTCATGGCGTTGTTCATGCTGCCGCTGGTGACGATGTTTAAGCCGGTACTGCCTATCGCGTTATCGATCACCTTGTTGATCACCGGTTATCTGTGTATCAGTGTCGGTGTTGAGCAGGTCGATAATGCAACATCGATGGGCGTTGCTGGAACCATGGGTGTGGTGTTGGCGGTCTACGGTGCTGCCTGGGGCTTGGGGGCTGGCGTTGTGCTCTATCTGCTGCTTGAAAAGCGGAGCAAGAAGTCACTGCGCGAGCACGCCGGTGAGGAGCCCGAAGAGCCCATTCATATCGAGGAGAAGGCGGCTGATTTCGGCAATGCCTGATCTGGTATCACGTTCACTGACCTAGTGTCCTAAACAGAGAGGCGTCACGCGCCTCTCTTCGATCCTACCCCTGCCTGAACCGGGTTGTTCTGACCCACTATTAAGTCAGTCTGTTGTCTGTCATAGCGACCTACTGTCGTTACTCACATGCGCAGGCTGCATAATTATCGGTTGTTGATTATCATTTTTTACTTGCATACGCGTGTTGAACCGTAATAATGGTCGTCCGAATGAACGTTCATTCATTTTTGATTGTTGTTACCAAGAGTGGCTAAAGACCGGTTACCAGATGAAGCTGACCCCGTTTAAGAATCGCACCGATAAACGCAGTCGTATCCTTGAAGCGACCGGCTGTCTAATTGCCGAACAGGGCTTTCATGGTCTATCGATGGCTAAACTGGCAAAACAGTCAGGCGTCGCGGCTGGCACGCTGTATCTCTATTTCGATGATAAAAATGATCTGATTCGGCAGTACTACGACGAGATTCACCAGGCGATAGCCGAGCAACTATTGCAGGGGTTCGATTCGATGCTACCGATTAATGAGCAATTTCGTTTCCTGTGGTTCAGAGCGCGCGATCTGCTGCTGCATAACGCCGATCATTTCAGCTCAAAAGTGCAATATGAACATTCGCCATTTTTTGAACCGCAACAACAGCTGATACGGATGCATACCCTGTTTGCTCCGGTGTTCTTGATGTTTCAGCGCGGTGTGGAGGAGGGGATCTTCAAGCCGTTACCGATTCCGGCACTGGCTGCACTGAGTCTGGATCAGGTACCGCTGCTGGTATTAAAACACCAGCGCGGATATTTCGAACTGAATCAGGTAACCAGTGAAATGGCGATGAGGGCCTGTTGGGATGCGATCTGTCAGACACCTGGCGTGCCGTAACCATCGTATTAAATTATCCCGAAGCTTGTTCTGTATTAATTGTTAAACCGTATTGAAGGTACTTCCCGATGAAAAAGTGGATCGCAGCGATGTTATTGCTAGCACTGGCACTGTTTGGCAGTGTGATCGGTTTTGATCTGTTTAAGCAGACCAAGATCGCAGAGTTCATGGCGAACCGGCCGGTTCCCAAGCTGCCGGTGGAGGTGACTCAAGTGCAGACGCGCCAGTGGCAGCCTAGGATCGCATCGATCGGTTTGATCGAGCCTCGTCAGGGCGTGATGATCAGTACCTCGGTGTCGGGGCTGGTGACCAAGATCCACTTTAACTCAGGTGATGACGTTAAGAAGGGGCAGTTGCTGGTTGAACTCGATAGTGGTGTTGAGCGGGCTAACCTGACCACTGCTCGGAGTCGATTGCCGGCAGTCCAGAGCTCGTACGAGCGAAATCAGAAACTGTACCAGCGTAAAACCGTATCGAAGAAAGCACTCGATGATGCCCAAGCTGAATTTTTAGCGTTGCAGGCTGAGATCGAATCACTCAAGGCGGTGATTCAGCGGCGCGAAATACGCGCACCATTCAGCGGTGTTGTCGGGCTGCGTGAAGTGCACTTGGGAGCTTACCTCAAAGCCGGTGCCGAGATTACCCAGTTGGAAAGCCTGCAATCGATGTTGATTCGATTCATCATTCCACAGAAAAATATGGCTCAGCTGGCGATCGGGATGGCGGTTGATATCAGTAACGATGCCTACCCCGAGCGACGCTTTAATGGCCGTATCAGTGCTATCGACTCCACGGTCAGTCGCGACTCGGGTGTGATTCATGTACAGGCACAGATTCCCAATAGCGACCAGTTGTTACGCGCCGGTATGTACGCCAGTGTTGAGATCCTCCAGTCCAAGGTTGCCGATGCGCTGGTGATTCCGACCCGCGCCATCAACTTCAGCCTTTACGGCGAGCAAGTTTATGTATTGGTCGAGAGCCAGCAGGATGGGCAAACGTTGCTGACGGTTGAGCAGCGCAGCATCAAGGTGGTTGAGCGCCAGGGCGAGTGGTCGCTGATCGGTGCCGGACTCAAAGCGACCGATCGGGTGGTGACATCGGGTCAGGTACGTCTGCGTAATGGTGCCCAGGTCAAACTGGTTGATACCGATAACGCGCCGACAGTCAGTGCCGTTAGCAGCAACAGTGAGCAAGCGGTAGCGGAGTCGTAGCGATGAAATTTACCGATCTGTTTATTCGCCGGCCGGTCATGGCGGCCGCGATCAGTCTGCTGATTCTGACTCTTGGTATTCAAGCGATTTTCAAGTTGCAGGTGCGCGAGTATCCGGAACTGACCAGTACCGTGATCACCGTTAGTACCGCTTATTACGGCGCTTCGTCGCAGGTGATTCAGAGCTTTATTACCCAGCCGCTGCAGCAAGCGGTGGCCGAGGTCGACAACCTCGATTACCTTGAATCCAAGAGCAAGAATGGTCTGAGCACCATCACGGCGACGATGAAGATCGGCACCGATTCCAACGCTGCCTTGGCCGAGGTGATGTCGAAGGTCAACAGTGTTCGCGCACGACTACCGGGTGAGGCGCGCGATCCGGCGATCAGCAGTGCCAGCGGTGCCAGTAGCGCGATCATGTATATCTCGTTCGACAGCACCGAGTACAGCAGTGCCCAGATATCTGACTACCTGAACCGTTCGGTGCAGCCGGTGCTGGTGACCGTACCCGGTGTCGCCAAGGCCAAGATCTATGGGCCGTCGCTGGCGATGCGGATATGGCTTGATGCCGAGTTGATGGCGGCTCACGATTTGACCGCTGCCGAGATCAATCAGGCGTTGAAAGCCAACAACTTCAGAGCCGCGCCGGGTCAGCTTGATAGCCAATGGCAGAAATTCAATATCAGCATCAATACTGATTTGAAAAGCATCGAGGAGTTCGAACAGCTGATCTTGGTGCGTCGCGACCAGGGTATTGTCCGGCTACGTGATGTGGCACGAGTCGAGATGAGCGAGGTGCGCGAAACGATTCGGCCGCGGGCCAACGGCAATACTGCGGTGGTGATGGCGATCGAATCGACCCCGACCGCCAACCCGTTGACGACCGCCAAGCAGGTACGGCTGCGATTGCCCGAAATCGATAACAACCTGCCGGCGCCGATCCGGATGGAGTTGATGTACGACGCCACCGTCTATATCGATGCCTCGATCGATGAGGTGGTCAAGACCATTCTCGAGGCGACCTTGATCGTGGTGATCACTATCTTCCTGTTTATGGGTAATCTCAGAGCGGTGATCGTGCCGGTGGTGGCCATCCCGTTATCACTGATCGGCGTCTGCCTGGTGATGCAGATGGTGGGGTTTTCGATCAACCTGCTGACACTGTTGGCGATGGTGTTAGCGATCGGTCTGGTGGTCGATGATGCGATCGTTGTCGTTGAGAATGTCGAACGTCATCTAAAAAACGGAGAACCTCCGTTTCGGGCCGCGATCATCGGTACCCGAGAGATTGCGCTGCCGGTTATTATCATGACGATCACGTTGGCGGCGGTCTATTCACCGATCGCGCTGCTGGATGGCATGACCGGCACGCTGTTCCAAGAGTTTGCCCTGACCCTGGCCGGTGCGGTGGTGGTTTCGGGTGTGGTGGCGCTGACGTTGTCACCGGTGTTGTGCGCCGGTGTGTTACGGCATAACCCTAATCCTGGTGGACTCGAACGCGCAATACACAGCTTTTTGGATCGGCTCGACAGCAGTTACGGTCGGGCACTATCGGTCACGCTACAGCGTCGTCCGGCGATTCTGCTATTCGGTTTGTGTGTGTTTGGCAGCCTCTATTTTTTGTTCCGGATCATCCCCAGCGAACTCGCTCCGGCCGAGGATAAGGGGGCGGTGATGTTGATCTCCAATGCGCCTGCCAGCGCCAACCTCGATTATCTCGATCACTACAGTTCAGAAATAGGGCGGCGGGCGATGACCCTGCACGATGTCGCCGGAACCCTGACGTTGTCCGGTATACCATCGGATACCAGCTCGCTGAGCATCATTCGCGGCAAGGTCTGGGATCAGCGTCAGAGCAGCTTGAAAGAGATGATCGGAGCGCTCAAAAAACTAACGGCCGACCTTCCCGGACTGAAAACCTCGGCGTTTCCGATCCCGACTCTACCCGGTTCAGGTAGTGGCTTGCCGATCCAGATGGTGGTCAAAGGGGTCGGTGATTACAGCACGCTGCTGAAACTATCGCAGGAGCTCTTTATCAAGGCGCAGCGCAGCGGTCTGTTTGTGTTCAGCAATATCGACCTGAAGTTTGAAACCCCCGAGGTGGCGGTACAGATCGATCGCGATAAGGCGGGTGTTTACGGGGTGTCGATGTCGGATATCGCGACCACACTCAGTACCCTGGTTGGCGAAGGCTATATCAATCATATCAACATCAATGGCCGTACCTATGAGGTGGTGCCGCAGGTCGAACGTAGCGCTCGCAGTCAACCTGAGGATCTGGCCCGCTTCTATGTCCGGGCGTTGGACGGTACTCAAGTGCCGCTGTCGAACCTGATCGATTTTAAGGTGACCGGTCAGGCGTCCGAGCTGGTTCAGATGGATCAGGCCAACGCGGTGACGATCGGTGCGGTGTTGATGCCTGGCGGTAACCTGAGCGATGCGATCGGGTTCTTCGAGCAGGAAGCCGAACTGCTGTTGCCTCCTGGATATAGCTACGATTTTAAAGGTGAGTCACGCCAGTATATCCAGGAGGGCGGCGCGCTTTATCTGACCTTCGGGCTGGCACTGGTGATCATCTTCATGGTGCTGGCGATTCAGTTTGAGAGTTGGCGCGATGCCACTGTGATCATGGTGTCGGTGCCCCTGGCGATCTGCGGTGCGTTGTTGGTGATGGCCTGGGGGGTGGCGACGATGAATATCTACACCCAGATTGGACTGCTGACGCTGGTTGGGTTGATTACCAAACATGGCATCTTGATGTGTGAGGTGGCCAAGGTACAGCAGATGGAACACGGCCAGGATCGGATGGAGGCTATTTTGTACGCCGCTCGGATCCGTTTACGGCCGATTTTGATGACCACGGTATCGATGGTGGCGGGGTTGATTCCACTGCTGATCGCTGTTGGTCCGGGTGCTGCAGCACGATTTAATATCGGTATAGTGATCTGCGCCGGTCTCTCAATCGGCACCCTTTTCACTCTGTTTATGCTGCCGACCATCGACTGCTATCTGGGTGCCAAACACCAGCCGCTGCCGGTATTTGAGGAGGCCGAATCGTAGTCTGTAGTCTGATGCCTGCCAGCTAACCTAGCTGGCTTATCTCGTGCTGGACGGGTTAATGCTGTGGCCAGGCTGATGGTCAGTTTGAGTGGCGTTTGATCGGCATAGATCTCAAGCGCCGCCACTGCCCGGCAGATTCAGTTGGCCAGCGCGGCGACTTCCGCTTCCGTTTTGCTGGTCATAACACACTACAAATTCCTCACCGCCGAGCCGAATCGGGATGTCACCCTCAAGGGTCATCTTTGAGGTAATGACCAACCCACCAGATTCGGTCGGCGATCGCTATCGGCTTAGAGAGATCTTCGACCGCATCGAGGTTGTGGATTCGGTTGGTCGGAATATATTTCCCTATCGAGGCTTATCGAATAACGCTAACCCGATCACTGCATACTAGTGAGTCTAACTGCGGACCCACCGTTCAGCGGATCTGGCGTAACCGGAACGAACGGCCCTTTAACTTGCCTTCCCCCAGCTTCTTCATCGCCACCTTGACCACGCTGCGTTTGACCGCCACATACGACCAGTTGCTGAAGATCTGGATCTTGCCGACCTGATCACCGTTAATACCGTTGTCACCTGTCAGTGCGCCGAGAATATCGCCCGGACGCAATTTTTGCTTCTTACCACCATCAATTTGCAGTGTAGTCATCGGTGGTTGGTAGGGCTGAGTATCGAGCAGGTGCAGCGGCGGTAGCGCTTCGGTGTCGATATCCTGGTCCAGATAGGCTTGTAGACCGATGATCTTATGGGTCTCCTGCTCACTGTAGAGGGTACAGGCGAACCCCTTGTTGCCTGCCCGACCGGTCCGGCCGATCCGGTGCACGTGGACCTCGTAATCGTGGGCGATGTGGTAGTTGATGACCGCATCCAGCGCATCGATATCGAGTCCGCGCGCGGCGACATCGGTTGCTACTAGAACCGAGGCACTCTGGTTGATAAAGCGTACCAAGGTGCGGTCGCGGTCGCGTTGCTCCAGATCGCCGTGCAGCGCCAGTGCCCCGAAACCGTAATCTCGAAGCCGATCTGTCACCGCCTGGGTCTCCTTCTTGGTGGTACAAAAGACCACTGCTGATTCGGGGCGCTTGGCGAGCAATAATAAGCGTAGCGCGGTAAAACGGTCATCGTCGTCGGTGACTTTGTATAGGTGCTGTGTGATGCTGGCATTATCGTGAGTGGAGGCGGCTTGAACCATCTCTGGATCGACCATCACCCGCTTTGCGATCGACTTGATCTGATCAGGAAAGGTGGCGCTGAACAGCAGCGTCTGCCGTTTAGCCGGGGTGTGTTCGATGATGGCATCGAGGGTGTCCTGGAAGCCCATGTCGAGCATCCTGTCGGCTTCGTCTAATACCAGTGTGGTTAGATCGGCCAGCTTGAGGGTTCCTTTACGCAGGTGTTCTTCGATCCGTCCCGGGGTGCCGACTACAATATGGGCGCCATGTTCGAGCGAGCCGATCTGTGGTCCAAAGGGCATGCCGCCGCACAGTGTCAGCACCTTGATGTTGTGGACGGTACGCGCCAGTTTGCGAATTTCCTTCCCCACCTGATCAGCCAGCTCGCGGGTTGGACACAGGACCAATGCCTGTACCCGGAACTGCTTCACGTTAAGCGCGTGCAGCAAGCCCAGGCCGAAGGCGGCGGTCTTGCCCGAACCTGTCTTGCCCTGACCAATCAGATCTTTGCCGGCCATAATATGCGGAAGGCTCAGCGCCTGGATCGGTGTCATGGCTGCATAGCCAAGTGAGTCTAAGTTGTCGAGTAGGGCAGCTTGCAGGGGCAGCGAAGAGAACGGTGTCTGGCTCACAGTGAGTATCCTAAAAACGGTTGGGCCACGAACCAAAAGGTTAACGCAGGTAAATAAAACGGGTGGGTTGAAACCGATGGGTTTGAACCTGTAGATGCTGGCGGTCTTTCCAGGACGGCCATTATCACACGTAGCCATATCGCGGTATAGGAACAACTGCGCTGTCG
>JBFFKD010000093.1:0-8112 GCA_041555595.1 Motiliproteus sp. | reverse complement strand
GGCCAGCCGAAGACGATATCGATTAGCTCGATCAGGCCGGGCTCTGTTGGCGTCACCGGTGCTACCGCATCGATCAGTACCGGATAGAGGCTGTATTTGTCCTGCTGGCTAATGGTAAATCGCAGCGCCCAGTATGCGCCGGTTCCTTCGCCTAGAATCAGTACGGCTTCGGGTTGCTGTTGCTCCAGCTGGGCCAAGCCAGCTTCGATCCGAGCGCTTATCTGCTCAAAATAAACCTTCAACTTATCCTTATCGGCTGCTGTTTCGGTTGCCGGGGGTTGAGTGCTGGCCGCAGCCGCGCTGGTTTGGTCCAGTCCTGATAGCTGGATGTCGACAATTCGTGGCGGGATATATTCCGGTTCGTCGGGAAGCGCTAACGATAGCGTGTGCCAGCCTTGGTCGGGCAGGCCATGCCGCAGGGTGGTGATGGTACCGGGCCAGTCGGCACTCGTGCGGTCATGATGCAATAGTAAAACTGCGCCCTTGGGGGTTGGGGCGTTGGCCGGTTGGAATAGACCGAGGAAGGATTCATGCTGGGTTTCAAGCCACAGGATCTGGGTGTCGGGAAGATGGCTGTCGGCCAGCGCCTGCAGCCGCTCCTGTTCCAGGTCGGGCAAGATGCGCGGGTCGCTGCCACTGTCGGCCTGATCGGCTTCGGCGGCATAGCACAGACCCGGCATAAGCGTAGCCAGTGCCAAGATCGTGGCCAATAAAAGAGGGCGTTGTACTTTCTGTCTCTGTGAAAAAATGGTGTTAACCCGCTGGTATATCAATGGCTTATTAATACCCTGTCGAGGCAGGGTTGAATTGAGCCGATTATACCCAGCTATACGCTGCCAACCCAAGCGATTAAAGATCGGCGGGGTTGTCGGATAACAGCTGAAATTGTGGTCGATTCGGTTAGAATACGCGCTGCTGCTTTTAAGCTGCCGTAATTAGCCTAGCCGTCGTCAACCCTATCGAGATTTGCCATGAGTGACTTCCTGATCGCGCCATCTATTCTATCCGCCGACTTTGCCCGCTTGGGTGAAGAGGTCGACAACGTGCTGGCTGCCGGCGCCGATGTGGTCCATTTCGACGTGATGGATAACCATTACGTACCGAACCTGACCATCGGCCCTATGGTCTGTAAGGCCTTGCGCAATCACGGTGTCACCGCTCCGATTGATGTTCATCTGATGGTCAAGCCGGTCGATCGGATGATCGGTGATTTCATCGATGCAGGTGCCAGCTATATCACCTTTCATCCTGAAGCGAGCGAGCATATCGACCGTAGCCTGCAGTTGATCAAAGATGGCGGTTGTAAAGCGGGTCTGGTATTTAACCCGGCCACACCGTTGCACTACCTCGACCATGTGATGGATCGGCTCGATCTGATTCTGTTGATGTCGGTCAACCCCGGCTTTGGCGGGCAGAAATTTATTCCCTCGACCCTCGACAAGCTCAAGCAGGTCAAGCAGCGGATCGAAGCCAGTGGTCGTGATATTCGACTCGAAGTCGATGGTGGGGTAGGTGTCGGCAATATTGCCGAGATCGCCGCTGCCGGTGCCGATATGTTCGTGGCCGGTTCGGCTATCTTCAACACCGATGACTATCAAGCCACTATTTGCCAGTTACGTGAACAGCTGGCCAAGGTTTGATCGCAATGGGTCTAGCTAAGCCGCTCGACGGTATCGAACTGGTACTGTTCGATCTGGACGGTACCCTGATCGACAGTGTACCCAGTTTGGCGCTGGCGATTGATGCGATGCTGACTCAACTGGGACGGGCTGTCGCCGGTGAAGCGAAGGTGCGGCAGTGGGTAGGCAATGGGGCTCAGGTGCTGGTTGAGCGGGCGCTGAGCGATTCTCATCAGGTTGATTCGGAGCTGGATCTGACGCTTCGCCAGCATGCGTTAGCCCTGTTTATGGATGCCTATCGAGACTGTGCAGATCAGGGTGTATTGCTCTATCCGGGAGTTCGAGATTGTCTTGAACAACTGCGACAGCGATCGATTGAATTGGCCATTGTTACCAATAAACCGGCCAGCTTTCTGCCGTCGTTGTTAGCAACACTGCAGTTAGATGGCTACTTTGGCCAGGTGATCGGCGGTGATACGCTGGCCGAGAAAAAGCCGCACCCGTTGCCGCTGCAACACTGCATCGAGCATTTTGAGGTGTCTGCCGCCAGCACTCTGATGGTTGGTGATTCGGCGGCTGATGTTAGCGCCGCGCGTGCTGCCGGAGTGGCCGTGGCTGCAGTCAGTTACGGTTATAGTTACCCGCAACCGGTGGCCGCCAGTCAACCCGATTGGCTAGTTGATTGTGTTACCGAGCTGTTGTAGTTTTGAAACCACTAATGTCATCTCTTTTTTCGGGTGTACTCTTGCGCTTTGTCACAACAACAGCCATCTCCGTCCCTATCGCTCCATCAGTCATCCGTCTACGTTGGCGATGGCGTCTGCAGCACTGACCCCCGCGCTATTCCGGCTGGAATCCGGCAACACGCCGAATGCCCGCTAACCCAATTTTCGACACTGTTGGAATCAACATGACTCCCGAATATTTTGCCGAACTGGCCCAGCAGGGCTACAACCGAATTCCTGTGATGCGCGAGGTGCTGGCCGACCTCGACACCCCGCTCAGCACCTATCTAAAACTGGCCCACGGCCCCTACAGCTACCTGCTCGAATCGGTGCAGGGTGGCGAGAAGTGGGGCCGCTATTCGATCATCGGCCTACCCTGCCGTACGGTGTTGAAGGTGTTCGGCCAGTCGATCACGATCGAGACCGATGGCCAGGTGGTCGAGCAACTGCATCATAGCGATCCACTCGAGTTTATCGAGCAGTTTCAGACGCGCTATAAGGTGCCCGAACTGGATGGTCTGCCGCGTTTTAACGGTGGTCTGGTGGGCTATTTTGGCTACGACACGGTGCGCTATATCGAGCCACGGCTAAGTAATGTACCGAAGGATGAGTTGGGAACCCCCGATATTCTGTTGATGGTATCCGACGAGGTGGTGGTATTCGACAATCTATCAGGCCGCCTGATGTTGATCTGCCATGCCGATCCTGCTCAGGACGACTCTTTTGGCCAGGCTCAGCGCAAACTCGATCAGCAGGTGGCGCAGTTGCGCGACGGTATTCCGCAATACGATAGTGGCTTGGTACGGCAGCAGATCGAAGAGAGCGATTTTCAATCGGGTTTTGCCGAGGATGACTTCAAGGCAGCGGTCGAGCGGATTAAGGAGTACATTCTGGCCGGGGATGTGATGCAGACCGTGATCGCCCAGCGGATGTCGATTCCGTTTGAGGCGCGGCCGTTGGATCTATACCGAGCATTGCGCGGTCTGAATCCGTCGCCCTATATGTACCTGCTCAATCTGGGTGACTTCGACGTAGTCGGTTCGTCACCTGAAATTCTTGCGCGGCTCGAAGACGGTGAAGTCACGGTTCGCCCGATCGCAGGCACCCGCAAGCGCGGTAAGAACGAAGAGCAAGATCTGGCCATGGAGAAAGAGTTGCTGGCTGATCCGAAGGAGATTGCCGAGCACCTGATGCTGATCGACCTGGGGCGTAACGATGTTGGCCGGGTAGCTGAAATTGGCTCGGTCGACCTGACCGACAAGATGGTGGTCGAGCGCTACTCGCATGTGATGCATATCGTCTCCAACGTCACCGGTCGCTTAAAGCCGGGACTGACAGCTATCGATGTGTTACGTGCTGCGCATCCTGCGGGAACTCTCAGCGGTGCACCGAAGATCCGGGCGATGGAGATTATCGATTCGCTCGAGCCGACTAAACGGGGCGTTTATGGTGGCGCGGTCGGGTACCTGTCGTGGAACGGCAACATGGATACCGCCATCGCCATCCGTACTGCAGTGATCAAGGATAAGCGACTGTATATACAAGCAGGTGCCGGTGTGGTGGCCGACTCAATCCCTGAACTGGAGTGGATGGAGACGATGAACAAAGGCCGGGCGGTGTTTAAGGCGGTAGCGATGGCGTGCCAGGGACTGGATCGGATCGATTAGCGAGCGCGACTTAGCGTTCGCCAAGGGCCGTTAATATGCAGGCCCTTTTTTATCTCTTGTCATTGCTGGCTGCGGTATGCCTCGTTCAGGTGCGCTGTATAAGGGGCGCTTTTGATCGAGCGCATTCTAATCGGCCAGCATCCGTTTTGGATTAGAATGTCATTTTTTCACTCTGTGACTGAATAATTAGTCGTTTTAAGTGTCAATGTAGCCACCGAAGTATGCCTGAGAATAAGGTCTGAACATGATCCAAACATTAAAACTACAACAGAGCTTTACCCGGCTACGGGGCAATAAAATGTTCGAGCTGGCTGTCGTCTTTGTGATTATCAGCTCTGCCCTGGTGGTGGGAGCCAAAACATACCAGCTCTCCCCCGGTGCGCAGCTATTGTTCGAATGGCTGGATCTCTTGATTACATTGTTTTTCGTCACTGAATTAACGATCCGCTTTATCGGTGAGGAGGATAAGCGACAGTTCTTTAAGAATCCTTGGAATATTTTCGATACCTTGATTGTGACGATAAGTCTGGTGCCTATCGAAAATACCGATATGGCACTGGTGGCTCGACTGGTTCGAGTGTTCAGAGTGTTACGGATGGTTTCGGTTATTCCAGAGCTACGATTGTTGATCAACTCTCTGGTGAAAGCGCTGCCTCAGCTCGGCTATGTTTTGCTGTTGATGTTCATCATTTTTTATATCTACGCAGCCGTTGGCAGTACCTTGTTTGAACCCATAAACTCGCAATTATGGGGTGATATTAGCATCTCAATGTTGACGCTATTTCGGGTCATGACGTTCGAAGACTGGACCGACGTGATGTATGAAACCATGGTGGTCTATCCGCTCAGCTGGACCTACTACATCTCGTTTATTTTCTTCACCGCTTTCGCCTTTCTGAACATGGTGATCGGTATCGTCGTCAATGTGATGAACGATGAACACGAGAAAATTAGAAAGCAGAAAGCGATCGAGGCCCATGAGCCGACCATTGCCGATCTGCATCAGCAACTAGAAGATTTGAAAGCTCTGTTGAAATCCACCAAGTAACAATTGGCTAACAGGCGTTTGCAGGATGTTGGTGTCTCTGTACCAACCCTTTCCCTGGGAGGGGTTGTGCTTTCCTCGTGATCGGATTCGATGCTTCAGCTTGTGGTAGAGTAAGCCGCTTTCTGATCGCCTCTTTCAGCCGTGATTATCTGTTTGGGTGCTCTAGCAAGGGATTCGAACCTTAGGTAAGAAATTTAGTTCGCTTTGTCCGGTTGTTGGCCTTGGTCGTGCTGCCGTACATTACTGTCATTAACTACTGTTTGAGTTGAACTTAGTGCCAAGCACGCAGTTCAGTCCCCTCTGATAATGCAATTGATATTTGTCCTTTTCGAGCCGCAGTTACCCGAGAATGTAGGAGCTGCTGCACGTGCCCTCAACACCATGGGGTTCGATCAACTCCGTATCGTGAACAGCCAAGCCCATCGTCAACCGGCTGCCGGTTGGGTCGCGCACGGTTCCGATTCGGTATTGCAAAATGTCGAGTCCTTTTACGATCTCGCTTCGGCGCTAGACGATTGCGACCTGGTGGTCGGTACCACCGCCAAGCATCGAGCAGGTTACCGTGACGTTTATGCACCGCAACAGTTGCAACAGATGTTACATCAGCAAGCCGATGACCTAAATCGGGTGGCACTGCTGTTTGGCAGGGAAGATCGCGGGCTGTCCAATACCGAATTGGAGCAGTGTCAGTTGCTCAGTGCCATCCCATTGGCCAATCCTTACCCTTCGTTAAATCTGGGCCAGGCGGTGATGCTGTTTGGCTATGCCTTGTCGGGGGTCGATTCCCAGCCGCGCCGAGTCAAACCGAGTCAAAATCTACCGGGGCAGGTTAAGGCGCTGCGCCAGCGCAGTAGCCAACTGGTTGAACAGCTGGGTTACGCGCCAGACTCCAAACTGCAGCGATGGATGAAAGAGCGGTTGGGACAGATTAATAGCGAAGATGTGCGTTTTTTGCACAGTCTGTGTGCTGCGCTCGAACAGAAGCTCGATGATTCTTTCGATTAATCTTGTTCTGGCGGCTCAATTGAATCGGGTTTTTTACGCAGTCCAGTTAATAATCCCGCTAATGTTTGTTTTTTTAGTAATGTAAATTAAATTTTACAATCATGTAAAGTTTTCCTCTCTTTTTAGCTATAATCCGCGCCTTGTTTTATCCACCTCCGTTTTGGAGGGTTAATCAATTTTATTAAGGAGTATTGGATGCAAGCTTTTATCGATTTTGCCAATGGCATTATCTGGAGCCCAGCGCTGATCTATCTGTGTCTCGGTGCTGGATTGTTTTACTCGATCTTGACCCGTTTCGTTCAGGTGCGTCATTTCCGTGAGATGTGGCGGCTGCTGCTGTCGGGCAAGAGCGATAATACCGGTATCTCTTCGTTCCAGGCATTGTCGGTATCGCTATCGGGCCGGGTCGGTACCGGTAACATCGCCGGGGTTGCTGCGGCGATCGGTTTTGGTGGTCCGGGTGCGGTTTTTTGGATGTGGGTGGTGGCGTTCTTGGGCGCGGCAACGGCATATACCGAATCGACTCTGGCTCAGATCTACAAAGAGGAGCAGGACGGCCAATACCGCGGTGGTCCGGCTTACTACATCGAAAAGGCGATGGGGCAGAAATGGTATGCCTGGATCTTCGCGATCTCGACCATTATGGCGTGTGGTCTGTTGCTTCCGGGTGTGCAGTCCAACGCCATTGGTAATGCGGTAGAGCTGGCGTTCGGTCCGGGTCAGATGATTCAGACAGGTATGGGCGAGCTAAGCTCAGCCAAGATCATGTCAGGTCTGGCTGTCGTGATGATCCTCGGATTTATCATCTTTGGTGGTATTAAACGGATTGCTCACTTCACCGAATTTGTTGTTCCGTTTATGGCGCTGGCTTACATCATTGTTGCAGCGGTTATTATTGCACTCAATATTGAGCAATTACCGGCTATCTTCGGCATGATCATCGGTGATGCTTTCACGCCGATGGCAGGTATCGGTGCTGCTATCGGCTGGGGTGTTAAGCGTGGTGTCTACTCCAACGAAGCCGGTCAAGGTACAGGCCCACATGCTGCTGCTGCTGCATCGGTTGCACATCCAGCCCAGCAGGGCTTGGTACAGGCGTTTTCGGTCTACATCGATACCCTGTTCGTTTGTACTGCAACCGCGTTGATGATCCTGATTACCGGTGCTTACAATGTGCACGGCTTTGGCGACGCCTTCCTGGTGCAGAATGTGGCGGCCGAGGTTGCAGCCAACAGCCCAGCGTTTACTCAGATGGCGGTCGAGAGCGTATTGCCGGGTGTTGGTAAGCCGTTTATCGCCTTAGCGCTGTTCTTCTTCTCGTTCACGACCATCTTGGCGTACTACTACATCGCCGAAACCAATGTGGCGTATATCAAACGGACTATCCATATTCCGGGACTGACCATGGCGCTGAAAGTGGCACTGATGGCGGCCACATTCTACGGAGCGGTTAAGACCGCTAACCTGGCTTGGGGTTTGGGTGACGTCGGTGTTGGCTTGATGGCGTGGCTTAATATCGTCGGTATTATCATCATCTTCTTCATGGCCAAGCCGGCCTTGAAGGCGCTGAAGGATTACGAAGCGCAGCAGAAAGCGGGTGTGACCGAGTACAGCTTTGATCCAGAGAAGCTGGGTATCAAAAACGCCGACTTCTGGGTCGATAGGAAAAAGAGGCGCGAACAGGCAAGCGTTGAAATCGTTGATGCTAAACCTGCTAAGGCCTAACATTAGGCTGGTATAGCAAGCGAAGATAGGGCTGTCTGAGTGATCAGGCGGCCCTTTTTTGTGGTTGTTGTTAGCTGCTCTGGGCTACTTGAGGGCATCGATTCGATAGCTACCGCGCAAGCGGTCGTTATCGGGCGCTCGCTGCTGTTGTTCAACCGGGCGGATCCTGATCGGTTTGATTATGGGGGATGGCCGCATAGCTCGTTGGTTCTATGCGCTTGGATTAACAAGTTCCTCGGCGTCAGCTGGCGATCGCAGAACTGTTCTAGCCTGACATGATAACCATGTTGTTGAAGGTACAGCGCCCGATCCAGTGCCAGCCG
>JBFFKD010000092.1:0-8127 GCA_041555595.1 Motiliproteus sp. | reverse complement strand
GATGTCCAGACCTACGTTGAACATCGTGGTTCGATCCAGGGCAAGACGGCGGTCTGGATCGGCGATGGCAACAATATGTGCAACTCCTACATCAACGCCTCGGCGCAGTTCGACTTCCAGCTCCACATCGCCTGCCCCGAAGGTTACGAGCCTTCGCAGGCGTTGATTGAGCAACACGCCGACCGAGTGACTCTGTTCCGCGATCCCGCGATGGCGGTTAAAAATGCCGATCTGATCACCACGGATGTTTGGGCATCGATGGGACAAGAGCAAGAGCAACAGGCCCGAGAGAAGAGCTTTGCCGGTTACCAGGTCAGCCCGGCATTGATGGACCTAGCCAACTCCGATGCCGTCTTTATGCACTGCCTGCCCGCCCACCGTGGCGAAGAGGTCAGTATCGACATGCTCGATGACCCGCGCTCAGTGGTATTCGATCAAGCTGAAAACCGACTGCATGCTCAAAAGGCACTGATGGAGTTCCTGGTCTTCGGCAACCCTTAAATCCCGCCGCCTTCTAGACTCGACTCAGGAGAGTGCCAACCCGCCCTATCCTGAGTAAAACAACTCCGATCGCTAACATTCACGCTATACTTGAATTTCGCTCATAGCCATCGTGGTTGTTCCAAACGATACGGCTCAAACGTCAGTCATCAATAGTCAAGAACAAGGCGTCATCATGGTTGAACTGCGGCACCTGAAAACACTCTCCGCACTGCGCGATACCGGTAGCCTGGTCGAAGCCGCTGAACGGGTTTTTCTAACCCAATCGGCGCTCTCGCACCAGATCAAAGATCTGGAAGAACGCCTCAACTGCTCCCTGTTTATTCGCAAAACCAAACCGATCTGCTTTACTAGCGAAGGCCAACGGTTACTGGCACTGGCCGACGATGTGCTGCCAATGATTCGTAATGCCGAGCGCGATATTGCCCGATTGGCCGGTGGTGAAACTGGCCGCCTCAACATGTCGATCGAATGCCATAGCTGCTTTCAATGGCTGATGCCGACCATCGACCGCTTTCGCGAAAACTGGCCCGAAGTCGAGATGGATATGGCCAGCGGTTTTAATTTTTCGCCATTACCGGCGTTGGCGCGTGGCGAACTAGACCTGGTCATCACCTCCGATCCACAACCGATCAACGGAATTTTGTATGAGCCACTGTTTGCCTACGAAATCCTACTAGCAGTCTCCAACCATCACCCTATGGCGCGCAAAGCGCATATCGAACCCGCTGAACTTGAGCAGCAAACACTCATCTGTTACCCGGTCGATCGCAACCGGCTCGACATTTTCACCCGCTTCCTCGACCCGGCCGATATCGACCCACCAGTACGCACCGCTGAAATGACCGTGATGATGATGCAATTGGTCGCCAGTGGTCGTGGTGTCTGCGCACTACCTAACTGGGCGCTAAGTGAGTACCTTGAACGCAAGTACGTTTCGGCCTGCCAGCTCGGCCACAAAGGGGTCTGGTCAACGCTCTACGCGGCCATCCGTGAAGACCAGAAAGAGGCCGAATTTATGCGCGATTTTCTCGATACAGCCCGCGACACCTCGTTCAAAACCCTGCAGGGGATCCGAACCACTGCAAAAAACTAAATCGATCCACGAAACCTAAACCCTCGCCCTTACATACCTAGATCGCTAGTCAACAACTGGCTCAGGGCGTAAACTGTCGCCCTATTTTACCCACCTCCTCTTATATATTTGTGCGTCCCGGTGGGTACGCATCATTGATAAGGCCCGAACATGGAACTCTGGACCCCCGAAAGCTGGCGTAGCAAACCCATTCTACAACAACCCAACTACACCGATGCCGACGCACTGGCTGGGGTGGAGCAACAGCTCGCCAACTGCCCTCCACTGGTATTTGCCGGTGAAGTTCGTGCCTTAAGAACACAACTTGCCGAGGCTACCGAAGGCCGTGCCTTCCTGCTCCAGGGCGGAGATTGCGCCGAGAGCTTTGCCGAATTCCATGCCGACAACATTCGAGACACTTTCAAGGTCTTATTGCAGATGGCGGTGGTATTGACCTTCGCCGGCAGCTGCCCTGTAGTCAAAGTCGGTCGCATGGCGGGGCAGTTTGCCAAGCCTCGCTCGGCCGACACTGAGACCTTTGATGGCATCGAGCTGCCCAGCTACCGTGGCGATATCGTCAACGATAACGATTTCACTGCCGAGGCCCGGGTACCCGACCCACAACGACTACTGCAAGCCTACAACCAGTCAGCAGCAACCCAAAACCTACTACGTGCCTTTGCTCAAGGTGGCTTTGCCGACCTGCGCCAGGTACACGAATGGAACCTGGACTTCGTCGCCGAAAGCCCGCTAGGTGAAAAATATCAGGATCTAGCCGGTCAGATCGACCAGGCACTGGCCTTTATGCAGGCCTGCGGCATCAGTGGTGCCAACACGCCGCAGCTGCACGAAACCTCACTCTACACATCCCACGAAGCGCTACTACTCAACTACGAGCAAGCGCTAACCCGGCGCGACAGCCTGACCAATAACTGGTACGACTGTTCAGCCCACATGCTGTGGATCGGCGACCGTACCCGCCAGCTCGACGGTGCACATATCGAATTTATGCGCGGCATTCACAATCCGATTGGAGTCAAGGTCGGCCCCAGCATCAGCAGTGATGAACTACTCCGACTGATCGACGTGCTTAACCCCAATAACGAGCCGGGACGTCTCAATCTAATCTCGCGCATGGGTGCCGATCAGGTCGGCGACAAGCTATCACCTCTGGTGCGTGCCGTAGCCAATGAAGGCCGCAAAGTGCTATGGAGCTGTGATCCGATGCATGGCAATACCATCAAGGCTTCGAGCGGTTACAAGACCCGCGCCGTCAGTAGCATTCTGAAAGAGATGCAAGGCTTCTTCGAAGTACACCGCGCCGAGGGTACCTGCGCTGGCGGTGTTCACTTCGAGATGACTGGCCAAAATGTCACCGAATGTATCGGCGGAGCGTACCAGATCACTGAAGAGCGGCTGGCTGATCGCTACAACACGTCGTGTGATCCTCGCCTCAACGCCGACCAAGCGCTGGAGTTAGCCTTCCTGATCGCCGACACCCTCAAGCAAGCCCGCCGCGGCTAATGACAGACCAGCAACAGGTTAGCCTGCTGCTAGCCCGGATCGAAGCCGAGCTGCAGCAGCTCAAGCTATGGCAGGCCGCACCGCCATCACCGGCGGCGCTGCAAAGCAGCGAACCATTCTGTATCGACACACTCAACTTGAGTGAATGGTTGCAGTGGATCCTAATCCCCCGAATGCGGGCTCTGCTTGATGGCGACCAGCCTTTACCGGGTAGCTGCAGCATTCACCCTATCGCTCAGGAGAGCTTTGGTGGGCTAGAGCAAGACTGCAGCTCACTCTTAGAAACGCTGCTGGCGCTTGATCAAACACTGCTGTGATTAAGCGGTAAAGGGGAAGACTGCTGCTCTCATTTCAAGCTCAACACCCGATAGTCGTTGAAAGCCGCAGATACAAAAACAGCCGCAACAGCGGCTGTTTATTATCTCGCGATCAGGTTAACTAGGCCCCTTCGCGCTCGGCTACCAGGCCATCAAGGACGATATCGTTATAACTGACGATCCCCTTAATCTGGCCATCATCAATCACCGGTGCTACCGAGATACCAACATTGTCGAACAAACGGGCGCAGTAACGGACATCCATCTTACTGGCGACGGCGATCACTGGCTTAGCCATGATCTCGTAGACGTTGACCCGCTCAGGTGAACGGTCGCTGGCGATAACGCGCTTAGCGATATCCGACAGCAACACCAGGCCGAACTCATCGTCATCGTCGCGTTTCTTAACGATCAACACTCGAGTACGACTCTGACGGGCAACATCCATCGCTTGAGCGACCGTCATTAAACCATCAATTTCGGCGAAGTCTGACTTCATAACATCTGCAGCGCGTACGATCTTCTTGTCGCTCATAACGATTCCTCAATTCTTTCTGATAGCTCTTTGACCTGGTGTGCAACGCCGACGGCATCCTCCACATCCAGTTGAACCGCTATTCCGGTACCCGGCTTAGTATCAAAACAGCCAACGGCGGAGATAGTCTCCAAGATATGGCGACTGAGGTGCTCTTCCACAATAAAGATCAGCACGTCACGCTGGGACTCCAGCGCCAGACCAAAAAAAGTCTTGGTCTTATTGATACCCTCTCCGCGCGCATTGTTAATCACAGTGGCGCCGGTGGCACCCGCTTCACGGGCCGCCTCCATCACCGACTGAGTCTCCGTATCCTCAACGAAGGCAAGGATCAGTTTAAAGTGCATAGATTTTCTCCAATGCGGTCATGTTTCTTCTGACCTGTTTTCGGCCTGCGCTTGGCGCTGAGCCCGTAGTCGTTTCTGCTTAAATGCGCTGATCTGGGCATAGCCCATGACGGTAATCATCGGGAACAGACTGGCGAAGGCGATCAGACCAAAACCATCGAGCAGTGCGCTACGGCCCGGTACGGTTTCGGCTAACCCCAACCCCAACGCGGCTACCAGCGGTACGGTTACGGTCGAGGTGGTAACACCACCCGAATCGTACGCCAACGGCACGATCATCTTTGGCGCAAAAAATGTCTGGATCACTACCAAGACATAACCGGTAATAATGAAATAGTGGATCGGCACACCAGAGACGATTCGGTAGGTTCCCAACGAAATACCCACAGCCACGCCCAGCGCGACCGAGATCCTCAACCCCCAGATACCGATGGTGCCACCGGAGACCTCATTGGCTTTGATCGCCACCGCAATCAGCGACGGTTCGGCGATCGTGGTACTGGCACCGATGGCGAAGGCGAAGATATAGACCCAGTAATAGTCGTCCCAGTGCAGTACATCGGCAGCATTACTCAAGCCTTGGCGAATAAACTCAGGATTGGTCAACTGCTCGGCCATCAAACGCCCCAGCGGGAACAATGCTTTCTCAAGCCCCAGTAGGAAGAATGCCAGACCGACGATGACATAGCCGAAACCGAACAGGACCCGACGCAAATTATGGATCGGTCGACGGATGACAAAGATCTGAAAACCAAAGATGATCGCCGCGATCGGGATCACATCCTTGATAGTGGAAAACAGGATCGATAGCAGACTCGTTAGTAGCTCCATCAAACCACCATTCCGTAGGCCATCACGAAGATCATCGGCGTCAATGAGGCAAAGGCGATCAGACCAAAACCATCGATCATCGGATTACGCCCCTCGATCGACGAGGCCAGGCCGACGCCCAGCGCCGTCACTAACGGGACAGTAATCGTGGAGGTAGTCACACCGCCCGAATCGTAAGCGATACCAATGATCCATTGAGGAGCCAGCGCGGTCATCAAGACCACCAGCATATAGCCGCCCATGATCATATATTGAATCGACCAGCCCTTGAGGATCCGCACCACCCCCAACACGATTGCCAACCCCACCGAGAACGCCACCGTAAAACGCAAACCGTTGGCATAGACCGAACGGGCATCAGGGTTATTTTCGATCATGCCACCGTTGGCCGCTACCTGAGCCGCTTCAGCCGCCACCGCGATCAATGCAGGTTCTGCCACCGTGGTCCCAAAGCCCAACGCAAAAGCGAAGGTGATCAGCCAGCTAACACTGCCTTTACGCGCAAACGCATGCGCCATCGACTCGCCGATAGGAAACAGGCCCATCTCCAGGCCATAGATGAAAAAGGTTAAGCCCAGCACCACGAATACCACCCCGGTCATCACTCCGACCAGATCCGGCAACGGTTGCTGCAGTACTACCAGTTGAAAAAATGCAATTACCAAAATAATAGGAAGCAGATCCCGCAAGCTTCCTATCATCGATTGGATTAATGCGTATAACGACTTTTGCAAGTCCCCTTCCCCTTCCTACCAAGCATACCCGCCAACAAACGCTCTACGAATATAACTGGTTAAATCGAGCCACTTAAAACCGCTCAAATCCAATAATGTAAAATTCAGAAGACGCATTATATCGTTGGTTTTAAAACATTTTATAGATCTAACTCAATAGAGCTAACACTTTGCTCAATCATCACTATTTTTTGCTTACGAGTCAGCTGTTTGATTCGGTACTCCTGCTTCAACGCGGTAGATCGATCCGGTAACTCCAGCGTATAACGAAGTCGACTCGGAGGATCGCTACGAAAAAATTTAGCCCCTCCCTTACCACTCCGGTGCTGTTCAAAACGACGCGCCAGATCGGTGGTGATACCGGTATACAACTTGCCCTGAACAGTCTCGATAATATACAGGTACCAGTTCTGGGAACTCGTTGACGGCGCAACAACGGCAGACTCTGCTTGAGACAAAACCCGGATACCTCAAATGCTATCGAACGATGTTAGAATAAGCACAAGTTTAACGGCATTAAGTTGGAGTCACCAACTTAGCCAACGTCATCCACCTAGCAGCTGCTTGAAAGTCCATACCATGCAAACGATCCAAACCCTGACCGATTTCCTCAACGCCTCCAATGTCAGTTTCCGTCTTTTCGACATGGGACGCCGGGTCACCAAGCTAAGCAGTGAGACCTTCTGTCATGCCGAGCAGGCCCGCATCCCCTACCCGCTGCCCTACTTGAAGCATGCCTGGATCGGTATCTTACTGTGGAATCCGAAACAAACCGACCAGCAGATCATCTGGTTTTTGAAGCTACCGCTGGATGAACAGGGGCTACTGGTGCAATCGGCTCGCGATGACTTCCTGCATCGACTGGCGCGTTGCGTTGGCGACCAGTTGCTCGACAAGGCGGTTGAGCAGGATTCTCTCAAAGACAACCCGTTCGCCTTCACCCCTGATCAGGACAAGATGGCAGCGTTTCATGCCAAGGCCGGATTGATTCTTCGTCAGCCACCGTCGGCATTTTACCAACCCACGCGTGATTACCTGTCGGGGTTGCGCGGTTATGATGCCTGGCAAAATCTCGGCATCCAGGGTATCGCCGACCTGTGCAGCCGACTGGAGCTGGACAGCAACGATGCTGTCCTGATTCATGCCCTCGACAAGCTACCACTCCAACCACTAACCGCCTTTGCGGCCCAGCTTGAACACCAGCCGATACCTCACCCGCTCGGCCAGCAACTGTCGCGCCGACTGCATCGCGAACTGGAGACCGACTCCTGCAGCCCTGGAACGACTCAACCCGGAACCCTCGCCGCCCTGCTTCGCGGACTGTCACACTGCCACAGTGACGAGCTGCGCCACAACGCACTAAGAGCGGTGCTGCAATCGAGCTTTGGCACCGACCTCGAGATCCTGGCTGCCATCGCCAGTCGTTGCTGGCAAGACCTGCAAGATACCGGGGTCTGCAATGATTTTCTGGAAGCGCTGGCAGGTAACGAAGCTGGACAACCCGCTTTCAACCAGATCATAACCGAACTGGTATTCATCCCGGGTATGCGGGCGCCTATTATGGACGGGTTGCGCAACCCCGATCGTAGTGATGCTTTGGCGATGGCACTAGGTGGATTTTTCGGACAAGCCAAGAGGTAATTGAACAAGCCAGAGTGGCCGTTCCAGACCTCCTTTTTCAGGGGCTAACGTACTCAGATCACTACCACGACATAGCGCCACTTCGACGCCAATAACATCTGCACCAGCTCAACCGGCTGCGGATGCCGGGTCAAATGCAGGTAGCACTTGACCGCAAACTGGGTCGGTGCCATCGCCATATAGATATCGCTGATCACATCACCTCGCTGCCAGGCGTCAACGTTAGCCTCCTTGATAATCTGCAGTCGACTCTGCTCTGGCTGAAGCGCCAGCTGGGTAACATGAGCCAAATACTCCTGAGCCGTTCGATTAAGGTCGGGAGCATGCTGCTGCACTACCGCGTGTGCGATCTCGTGAGCAACGATGCCGCGATAATGATCCCGACCAAACGGCTGACCATAGATCAATGGGGACTCAGGCTGAGCCATGATCGCTTGCTGCGAC
This sequence comes from Motiliproteus sp., assembly GCA_041555595.1. GTDB lineage: Bacteria > Pseudomonadota > Gammaproteobacteria > Pseudomonadales > Balneatricaceae > Motiliproteus. Next base: position 178 of record JBFFKD010000092.1, on the reverse strand, counting down.
ATAACCCTAACCAGATCTTCAGAGGCATCATAACTGCCGTAGAGCGGGTGCTGTTGATCCAGCAACGGCTGTTCAACGACTGCGATTCGTATCGTCTGTGCCGCATCTAGTTTAAAAAGGGCTAAAAAAGACAGCGCCGCGGTGGCAGAATCACACAGCAGCTTATGTTTTTTCGCGT
>JBFFKD010000091.1:0-8175 GCA_041555595.1 Motiliproteus sp. | reverse complement strand
CGGTGGTCAATGCGCTGTCGCAACAGCTGGAAGTGCAGATCAAACGCGATGGCCAGCTATACCGGATCAGCTTCGCCAACGGTGACAAAGTGTCCGAGTTGGAGGTGATCGATACTGTTGGCAAGCGCAATACCGGTACCGAAGTCCGATTCCTGGCTGATCCGAAGTATTTCGACTCCGATAAGTACTCGGTCAGTAAGCTGCGTCATATGCTTCGTGCCAAGGCGGTGCTCTGTCCAGGTTTGAAGGTGACCTTTACTGACCTGAGCGGAAAGGAAAAAAACAAAGAGAGCTGGTATTACGAAGACGGTCTGGTCGACTACCTTAAGGGCGCGACCCAGCTGTTTGACACGCTGCCCGAGCAACCGTTCGCAGGCAGCTTGACCGGTGAGTTTGAAGGCTGCGAGTGGGCGGTGCAGTGGCTGCCTGAAGGTGGCGATCTGACCGCCGAGAGTTACGTTAACCTGATCCCGACTGCGCAGGGCGGTACCCACGTCAATGGCTTTCGCACCGGCCTGTTAGAAGCGATCCGAGAGTTTTGCGAATTCCGTAACCTGCTGCCACGCGGGGTTAAACTGACCGCCGAGGATATCTGGGAACGATGCTGTTATGTGCTGTCGGTCAAGATGCAGGATCCGCAGTTCTCCGGACAAACCAAAGAGCGGCTGTCATCGAGACAGGTAGCGGCCTTTGTCAGTGGCACTGTCAAAGATGCGTTTAGCCTGTGGCTTAATAAAAACACCGATCAAGGCGAACTGCTGGCCGAGTTGGCGATTAATAACGCTCAGAAACGGATGCGTTCGCGCAAGAAAGTGACCCGTAAACGGGTGACGGCAGGGCCGGCGCTACCGGGTAAACTGGCTGACTGTTCCGGCAGTGATGCACTGCAGTCAGAGCTGTTTCTGGTGGAGGGAGACTCAGCCGGAGGTTCGGCTAAGCAGGCGCGTGATCGTGAATTTCAGGCGGTGATGCCATTGCGCGGGAAGATCCTCAATACGTGGGAGGTTGATTCGGGCGATATCTTAGCCTCGCAAGAGGTTCACGACATCTCGGTGGCGATCGGGGTGGATCCCGGTTCGGATAAGATCGACGGCCTGCGTTACGGTAAGGTTTGTATCCTGGCGGATGCCGATTCTGATGGTTTACATATCGCTACCTTGCTGTGTGCGTTGTTCGTTCAGCACTTTAAAGCCTTGGTGCAGGCCGGCCATGTTTATGTGGCGATGCCGCCGCTGTACCGGATCGATGTGGGTAAAGAGGTAAGTTACGCACTCGATGAAGAGGAAAAGATGGGAATTTTGGATCGTATCCATGCCGAAAATAAACGCGGCAAAATCAACGTTCAGCGGTTCAAAGGATTGGGCGAGATGAACCCATTGCAATTGCGTGAGACGACGATGGCACGTGATACCCGTCGGTTGGTGCAACTGACGATAGAAACTGACGATGGCACCCACGAGATGATGGATATGCTGTTGGCCAAGAAACGATCGGGCGATCGTAAAACATGGCTGCAGCAGAAGGGAAATTTGGCGCAAGTCTAAGCCAATCAGAGAATAATAATTATGATCGATTACAAACAGTTACACATCCTGATTATCGAAGATATGCCTAACTTTAGTTCGGCATTGCGAAACATGGTGATGTTTTACGGCGCCGATCATAAAAACATTCAGGTCGCGGCTTCCGGCGAAGAGGCGCTGCCGTTGCTCAACGGTACCCGTTACGATGTGGTGTTGTCCGATTACAATCTCGGCGAAGGGCGCAACGGCAATGATGTGCTTGAAGAGGCCAAGCACCATAACTTACTCAAGAGCTCCTGTGTTTATATCATGCTGACTGCTGAAAACTCGGTCGATATGGTGATGGGAGCGCTGGAGTATTCGCCGGATGAGTACCTGACCAAACCGTTTACTAAAGAGGTGCTTAACGCCCGATTGGAGCGTTTACTGACGCGCCGTAACGCGTTGATGCCGATCTATAAAGATATCGATAAAAAGGAGTTAGGGCCTGCTATCGCCAACTGCAATAAGTTGGTGGCTCAATACCCTCGTTACAAAGGCTACCTGCTCAAGCTTAAGACCGAGCTGATGATGCAGAAGGAGGCCTACGAGCCGCTGTTGGATATCTATGGCGCGTTGTTGAAGGTCAAATTTATCCCCTGGGCGCAGCTTGGGCTGGGTAAGTGCCACTACTTTTTGGGCGATTATCCTAAAGCTGAAGCGGCGTTCCGCGAGATTCTCAATCAGAACAAGCGCTATGTTCAGGCTTGGGATTGGCTGGCTCGGGTATTGGAGAAAAAGGGCGATACCTCCGGTGGACAACAGGCATTGAGCGAAGCGACCGATATCTCGCCGCGTAATGTTCGCCGTCAATCCAAGCTCGGTGAGCTGGCGATCCAGAACGGTGACCTGGAAGTGGCCGAAAAAGCCTATAACCAGAGCGTCCGGGTCGGTAAACATTCGGTCCACCAATCGCCCGATAACTACCTGGGACTGGCTAAGGTGCTATCCGAACGGGTCAAAACTGTCGACCCTCGAGTGGCTAAGCGGATGGGCATTAAAGCCGCCACCATGATGGAAGAGCTGCGAACTCTTTACCGCAGAGACCCGGCAGTCGCGTTGCAGTCACGGCTGGCCGAAGGGGAGGTGCAGTTTGCCCTAGGTAACGAAAATGGGGTGAACCAGGCGTTAGCGCAAGCCTACGACATCTGCAGTAAGGATAAAGACGGTGAGGTACCCGCGGTCCTTAAAGAGCAGGTGATCGAACAGCTGGAAGGGTGCGGTCAAGATACACAGGCCCATACGCTGGTACATGGTATGCAGCAGGAAGAGTCGCATCACAATCATGAAGCGGTCGCGTTGTATGAACAGGGCGATTTGTCGAAGGCGCTTGAACTGCTGAAGATTGCAGTTGAGGATAAACCACGCAGTTTTGCCATTAACCTTAACTTTGCCCAGGTCGCGTTGCATTATATGACCAACAATGAGGTTGATAAGGTGCTGTTATCAAAGGTTAAGAATAGTTTTAACCGGGTCGAGTCGCTGCCTGAAGACGACCCTCGCGCCAAACTGCTGCAGCAGTTGAAGGTCCGTTATCAAAAGATGGTTCAAACACTAAAATGAGCGCTCCAGGATCACTTGATTTCTCCACCATTCTGGCCTCGACTGTCCACGATATGAAAAACTCGATCGGGATGCTGATGCATCAGATTAACCAGTTGCAGATGGAGCTGCCACCCGAGCACGCCGATCTGGGGCAGCTGCACTTCGAAGCGTCGCGCCTCAACAACTATCTGATTCAGCTGATGACTCTGTATAAGGTTGATAATCAGCAGTACCAGTTTATGGCGGATGAGTACTACCTGGATGAGTTCGTTGAAGATACGGTACTGATGAATCAGCCGATCCTGCAGCCGTGGGGGATCGCTATCGAGCAACAGGTCGAGTCCGACCTGTGCTGGACGTTCGATAAGAACCTGGTGGTCGGGGTGTTGGGTAATATCGTCACTAATGTCATTCGCTACGCCCAATCGAAGGTGCGGATCAGTGCCAGCAAGCAAGATGGCGAGCTCTGTCTGCGGGTCGAAGACGATGGTCCAGGCTTTCCCGAGACAATGCTGGGGCAGCTGGAGCGGCGCGAGATGGGCGTTGATTACATCAGTGGCAGCACCGGTTTTGGTTTGTATTTTGCGGTTCAGGTGGCCGAACAGCATAGTAATCCAAACGATCCCAACGCTGCCCAGGGGCGGGTGATACTTAGCAATAACAGTGAGTTGGGTGGTGGCTGCTTCGAGCTTTATCTGCCTTAACATCGGCTCAAATAATCAAATTTAATCGCCCCGTTGCTACCCATGCGCGCCTGTTAAAGGAGCGGTTGGAATGCAGCCGTGGCATCAGTACGAATGTAATGGAAATCTATGTCAGGCACTGTCCATATTGATGAAGGGGTCGAACGCCTCTCGCTAAAAAAGTACACCGAGAAAGCTTATCTGGACTACTCGATGTACGTCATCCTCGACCGGGCGTTGCCGCATATCGGCGACGGTTTGAAACCGGTGCAGCGTCGCATCGTCTATGCGATGTCGGAGCTGGGGCTCAGAGCCGGGGCTAAATTCAAAAAATCGGCGCGTACCGTCGGTGACGTACTGGGTAAGTTCCATCCACACGGAGACAGCGCTTGCTATGAAGCGATGGTGCTGATGGCGCAGCCGTTCTCGTACCGCTATCCGCTGGTTGATGGTCAGGGCAACTGGGGCTCGGCCGATGATCCCAAATCGTTTGCAGCGATGCGCTATACCGAATCGCGGTTGACCCCCTATAGCAGCCTGCTGCTCAATGAACTGGGGCAGGGCACGGTTGAATGGGGACCCAATTTCGACGGCACCCTGTCCGAACCCCTGACGCTGCCGGCGCAGGTTCCCAATGTGCTGCTCAACGGCGGTACTGGCATTGCTGTGGGTATGGCGACCGATGTGCCGGCGCACAACCTGCGCGAGGTGGTTAACGCCTGTCTTCACCTACTCGACAACCCTAACGCCGATACTGACGAACTGTGTCAGCATATCCCCGGGCCGGATTTTCCGACCGAAGCCGAGATTATTACCCCGCCCGACGAGCTGCGTAAACTGTACCAGACCGGCCGCGGTTCGATCCGAGCGCGGGCGGTGTACCGTAAAGAGGATGGCGATGTGATCGTCACCGCGTTGCCACATCAGGTTTCAGGCGCCAAAGTATTGGAGCAGATAGCGGCTCAGATGCAGGCCAAAAAACTACCGATGGTCAGCGACCTGCGTGATGAATCCGATCATGAAAACCCGACCCGACTGGTGATCGTGCCGCGCTCGAACCGGGTCGATGTCGAACAGATGATGACCCACCTGTTCGCCAGTACTGATCTTGAGCGGACCTATCGTGCCAACTTCAATATGATCGGCATCGATGGTCGGCCGCAGGTTAAGAACCTGAGGATGATCCTGACCGAATGGCTGCAGTACCGCACCGATACCGTCACCCGTCGGCTCGAACATCGACTGGAGAAGGTGCTTGATCGATTGCACATCCTCGACGGTTTGCTGGTGGCATTCCTCAATATCGACGAGGTGATCGAGATCATCCGCAGCGAGGATAAGCCCAAGCCGGTGTTGATGGAGCGGTTCGGAATCAGCGATATTCAGGCTGAAGCGGTACTGGAACTGAAATTACGCCACCTGGCCAAGCTCGAAGAGATGAAGATCCGCGGCGAGCAGGATGAACTTAACCAGGAGCGATCGAAGCTGGAGAAACTGCTCGGTTCCAAAGCTGCGTTGCGAAAACTGATCAAGAAAGAGCTGCAAGAAGCGATGGATAAGTTCGGTGACGACCGTCGTTCACCGATCATTCAGCGCGCCGAAGCCAAAGCTTTTAGCGAGATCGATCTGCTCGGATCCGATCCGATGACCGTGGTACTGTCGAAGCAGGGCTGGGTCCGTGCTGCCAAGGGGTTCGATGTCGACCCCGAAGCTCTGAGTTACAAATCCGGCGATGCCTACAAGCTGTCGGCCAAGGGGCGGATGAATCAGTCGGCGGTATTCATCGACACCACCGGCCGCGCCTATTCGTTGCAGCTGCATACGTTGCCGTCGGCCCGTGGTCAGGGTGAACCGCTGACCGGAAAACTGTCGATCCCCAGCGATGCCAGCGTCGATGCTTTGTTGATCGGCGCGCCCGAACAACGGTTCCTGATGGCATCCGATAGTGGTTACGGTTTTGTCTGCGCCTACGAAGCGCTGTTGGGCAAGAACAAGGCCGGTAAGGCGGTGTTGAACTTGCCGAAGGGCAGTAAGGTACTAGCGCCGGTGCCGGTGACTAATTTGGTCGAACAGTTGGTGGTGGCGGTCAGCAACGAAGGGCGGTTACTGCTGTTCCCGGTTGCCGACCTGCCTGAGCTGGCACGCGGTAAGGGCAACAAGATCATCAATATCCCGTCGGCCAAGGTGGCCAGCCGTGAGGAGTTTGTGGTGGCGCTGCAGGTGCTCGATGCCGGTGCCAGCCTAACCATTCATGCCGGCAAGCGTCATCTGACCTTGAAACCGTCCGATCTGGAGCATTACCGCGGTGAGCGCGGCCGTCGTGGTAACAAGCTGCCACGCGGATTTCAGCGGGTTGATCGGCTCGAGAGCGATACCCAAGTCGCCGATAACTCACCAGAGGCGGATACTCCGGCCAGCGACGGCGACTGATCGCTGCCAACTACCGGCATCGCGGGCGTGGTGCCGGTAGCGATCCAGCGCTATTAACCCTAGCCACGAGAGTTTGATGAGCCACGCCAGCAGTTTCGATCCGATTATCCGCGACGGCGCGCAGCTGTTGATTCTGGGCTCGATGCCCGGATTACGATCGCTCGATGCTCAGCAGTACTACGCCCACCCACGCAACGCGTTCTGGCCGATCATGGCCGAGCTGTTTCAGTTTGACGCCGATCTGGCTTACACCGAACGTCTGCAGGCGCTGCAGCACCACAAGATCGCGCTATGGGATGTGCTGGCCGACTGCTACCGCCCCGGCAGCCTCGACTCGGCTATCGTCGAGTCATCGATCCATGCCAACGACTTCGCGGCGTTGTATCGGCAATATCCGACCCTGCGGGCGGTGTTTTTTAACGGTGGCAAAGCCGAGCAGAGTTTTCGCAAACATGTGTTGCCGGGGCTGACCGGTGCGGCTGTGATTGCCCCGAGCGGGGGCAGGCTAGCGGTCGATACCGTTGCCACTAAAGCGGCAATCGATGCGATCCAATACCGACGATTGCCCTCAACCAGCCCGGCGCACGCCAGCCTCAATTATCTGCAGAAGCTGGCGCAATGGCGGCAGCTGCGCGATTTTATCGGCGCTTGAGACTATCGAGCAGGTTGAACTTGATCTCGGCGCACCTCTCTAAAGCAGCCAGGGTAGCAGCAGCGGTAACAACAGCGCGGTATAGGCCCCCGTCAGCCCCATCGACAGGCTGGCGAAGGCACCCGTACGGGGGCTGATTTCGAATGCGCGGGCGGTGGCGATGCCGTGGCCGTTGAGTCCCATCACAAACCCTAGAATCCGTTCGTCGTGGCAGTTGAGCCAGCGGCATAGCAGCGGTGCAAAGACCGACCCCACGATGCCGGTTAGAGCGACGATGCCGACCGTCAGGCTAGCGATACCGCCGAGCGTTTCGGCCAGGCTAACGGCGATCGGAGCGGTTACCGACTTGGGGGCCAGTGAGATCAGCATATCGATATTGGCGCCGAATCCCCAGCCGATCAGCATCGCCAATCCGGCCGCTAAGGGAGCGCCGATCAGCAGCGTGATCGCGATCGGCAGGAACATCGCCCTGATATGGTGGAACTGCAGGAACAGCGGGATCGCCAGCGCCACGGTGGCTGGGCCGAGCAGAAAACTGAGCCACTTGGCGCCCTGATAGTATTGCGGGTAATCGATCGGTAGCAGCCACAGCACGGCAACCAGGATTAGCCCCGCCGATAGGATCGGGGGAAGCCAGGCGGGATGGTTGAGGCGGTTGAATAGCGCGACACCGATCTGAAACGCCAGCAGCGTCAATGCCACCGGCAGCAACGGGGTTTGCGTCAAGTGTTCGACCAGAGCACTGAGATGAGTCAGCGAGGTATCAAGGTAGTCTGCCATCATCGATCGGCACCCCGTTTCGGTGTTGCCGCCGAGTGGGTCAAACGCTTCATCAGCACAATGCAGATCAGCATACTCAGCACCGTCCCCAGCACGATCGCACTGAGTACCGGCAGCCACTGGCCGTCCATCCGCTCACCGAGGAAGAACAGGCCGACACCGCCGGGTAGCAGTAGTAACGACAGTTGGGCAATCAGGGTTTGGCTGGCGCGTTCAAGTTCCAGGCTAATGTTTTGGCGCAGCATCAGCCATGCAAATAGCAGTAGCATCCCCAATACGTTGCCACTGACCGGGATCTGAGTCAGAAATTGCAGGCTCTCGCCCAGGATCCAGAACAGTAAAATTTGAGTGAAGCCACGTATCATCATCGTTTCGCTTGCCGATGGCGCCATCAGCTGTGGTAAATGTAGGCGATGCTAGTGCCTGTTCGCGGTTAACTCAAGTCGAATTGATCGTTCAGGGGATAATGTTGACCGTCGCCGTTGGTGGAATTGCCAATCAAACACGCAATCGGTAAAGTTGG
>JBFFKD010000090.1:0-8221 GCA_041555595.1 Motiliproteus sp. | reverse complement strand
GCCGACCCCAGCTGCGTGGCTGATGGCGGTGATGATACCGTGGCTGCTGCCGTTGCTAAGGGTATGCCGTAGCACTACCGCCAGGCTGGGGCCGGGCGACATCGCGCCAAGACAGCAGATGGCGATAAGGGAGAGCCAGATAGTCAGGGTCATTACAGGTCTCTGATCAAGGTGTGGGTTTCAGCGGCCCAGTTTAGTCGATCAGATCTATGGCTTGATAGCCCTGCCTGTGCTGTCGTTACCGTTGCGAGTTGGGTATATTGCCGCTGCCGATCCGTGCCTTTAGTTTCTTTTTGAGTCCAGCCATGCAACCGCAAGCCGACCCCTTTATCGTGCCTCCCTGCGACGAGCAGATCGAGATTCTCTATCAGGATGAGCAACTGCTACTGATCAATAAACCGAGCAAACTGCTGAGTCTGTCGGGTAAACACCCGCTCAATAAGGATTCAGTTCATTACCGGCTGGTGCAGGATTTTCCGACCGCGACTCTGGTACACCGGCTCGATTTCGGTACCTCGGGAATCATGATCGTGGCACTGAACAAGGTGGTCAATGGCCATCTGACTAAACAGTTTCAGCAGCGGACGATCGAAAAGAGTTACTGCGCTCTACTACAGGGGCACTTGGCCGATGACGAGGGGGTGATTGATCTGCCAATCGCCAAAGATCGTCCCAATTTTCCGTTGCAGATGATCTGCCATGACACAGGTAAAGCGGCACAGAGTCATTATCGGGTGATCGAGCGATTGTCGCTGCCGGCCGTCAGTCGCGTTGAATTTCGGCCCCTATCGGGTCGTACCCATCAGTTGCGGATTCATAGTCGTGAGATCGGCCATCCTATTCTGGGCTGTGACCTATATGCTAGCGATGACGCCTTTGCGATGGCCGAACGATTGATGCTTCACGCCAGTCGTATCCGCTTTGTCCATCCGACCACCGGAGAGGCGGTCGATGGTGTTTGCGACTGTCCATTCTAGCTGGGGTTGAGTCGGGCAAGGCGGTGACGGGGTTAGAGATTAAGCCTCAGCCGGCTCGGGTGAGCGAACGTCGCAGCCTTTAAGGACCAGCTGCTCAATCAGCGCAGCTGCGGCATCGTAATCTTCAGTTTCCAGCTTCTCTTTACCGGTTACCTGGGCGATCTGCCAATCAAAATCCGCGTAGGTCTGGGTTGAGGCCCAGATGGTAAACAGCAGATGGTGCGGGTCGATCGCTGCCATCATTCCCTGTTCGATCCAGGATTCAATCCGGGCGGTGCTGAGGCGGGTCTGCTCCATCAGCTGGGCCTTGATATCATCGGGCAGGTGCGGCGCGCCATGCATGATTTCGCTTGCGAACACCTTGGAGGCGTGTGGGTAGTCACGCGAGATGTTGATCTTGGCACGGATATAGGCCTTCAGCGCGACAGTCGGATCATCGTTGTTATAAAACGGGTCGGAGGCCTGCAGCAGGGGTTCGATAATGCTTTCAAGCACGCTGCGGTAGAGGTTCTCTTTGCTTTTGAAGTAGTAGTAGACGTTGGCTTTGGGCAGCCCGGCCAGGTTCGCGATATCGATCGTCTTGGTGGCGGCAAAGCCGCGCTGGGCAAAAATTTCACTGGCAGCCTGAATGATCAGATCTTTATTGCGCTCGCGGATTCTGGCCATGGAAATACTACGTTCCTAGTGGGGTTTCTCTCAATGGCGGACATGGTAGCACTGGTCTCCTTTGGCTCCAATAGAACGGGTCAATGGCTCGCTTAAGCGCGTTATCATCTGATGGCTGCCCATGCCGCTACCGTCCAACGAGGGGTAGTAGGGCCGGAGATCCTTCTCTATCAATAGCGGCATTAGCCGTTTTTGTGGCCTTTTGATGTCGCAACGGCTTCGGGCTCGCCTGCGGGCAGGCTCCTACGTTGCTGCAAGCGTCTTGTCATCTCGGTGCTCAAGGATGATTTGGCAAACGCTATCTCAACAAGTAACCCCATGATGACCGTGAACGGCCCCTGCAAGCAACCTGCAATCGGTTTGTCTCCGATGTCGTCATAGAGGTTTGAGCAGTCGGGGTCATATCAGTGTGTTAGGAATCGCCAAGAGATCTTAACGTACTGATCGGGCTTATTAGGGGGCATTGATATTTCCCATATTCTGCTACTTTTAAGTAGACAGCTGAACCGCAGTTATTCCCTTACCGTTGCCGCTACGAGGAATGCCATCAATGAGACAGCGTTTTTTATATATTGTCCTGATGCATGCTTTGATACTGTCTTCCCCATCATATGGAGAGGAAACGTGGAAAATAGCATCCTTAAATTGGGAGCCATACTCCAGTGCTGAAATGGTTTCTCAGGGGAACTCCATTCAGAAACTAAGAGCCCTTTTGAAACAGAAAAATATCAACTTATTGGTTGATTTCTATCCCTGGAGAAGGGCTCAAAAAGTTGCTCTTCTAAAAGATTATGTTGGATATTTTCCTGCCTGGCCTGAAGAGGTGCATGAAGGGTTTGTTGCTTCACCCCCCATTGACTGGTCTTGGATAGGGGTACTCAAAAAACCAAATAAAAAGTTAGATTATCAAGATCTTGATGACCTTTTTGAGAATTATAAAGTCGGCCTTATTAGTACCTACACCTACCCTGACGAGATCATGAAAGCAGCACTCAAGTCGCCAGACAACGTCATCTACGCGACTAACGAGTTATTGTTGCTAAAGATGCTGCTGGGTGAGCGTCAAGACTGTGTTATCACTGACCCTGATGTCATTACCTACATGTCTGAAAAAGAAGGACTCGGGGAGATCGATACAGTTGAGGTCCTAATGAAAAAAGAGTTGGTGATCGCGTTAAAGGACGACGAAAAAAACCCAAGCCGGATAAACCTTTTAAAAAGCCTGCTACAAGAAAACAACCTCTGACTCTTAGTGTTAGTTCTGCCTGTTAATTGTCTGGCTAATCGTCACCAAGTCGATGGACTTCGGTTGTACTCCCGTCGACGGCCAGCGCGTTACCTGAGGTTGATACGGCGATCAGTGCTAGAGCGTTGGTCGAGTGGCTCAGGGTCTTGAACGCCCTCATCGGGTTTTCCTAAGTATTGTTACTTCGACTACTCGGTTTGTTATTACGGGCTCTGGGATACGACAGTGATGGTTGGCCTCGGCTTCTGATCTTTTATGAGGCAGTCGTAACGGCTCCTCAATAACGGTTGATCCTTTATGTATTGTCCTGACTGCGGCACAGCTAATAACCATACCGGTCATGACTGCCTAGACTGTCAGTCTGGATTGCCGACTGGTTGCCCCTCGTGTGGCCAGATCAATTCATTGTCGAACCGGTTCTGTTGTCAGTGCGGCTCGTCGCTGTTGGCGCTCGGTGCTGGAGCTGCCAGCGCTTTAACGGCTTTGTCATCTGTGGCCTCTGCTTCAGCAGTACAGGCATCAAACCTAACTCATCGAGCCGAACGGCGACAGCTGACCGTATTGTTCTGTGATCTGGTCGGCTCAACCGCACTGTCGCAGCATCTCGATCCGGAAGATCTGCGTGATCTGATCCACCTGTTTCAGCAGCAGTGCGCAGCCGCGGTCGGTCAGTTCGATGGCTATGTGGCTCGTTATATGGGCGATGGCCTGTTGGCTTACTTTGGTTATCCGCAGGCTCACGAATTGGATGCCGAGCGGGCGGTCCGGGCGGGGCTGGCGATTGTACAGCGAGTGACCTCGATGGCTAAAGTGGATGGCCACTGCCTGCAGGTTCGCGTTGGAATCGAGACCGGTCTGGTGGTGGCGGGAGATATCGTCGGGCAGGGGGAAGCGCAGGAGCATACGGTGCTCGGTGATACGCCCAATATAGCCGCCCGCCTGCAAGCGCTGGCAGCTCCTGACTCGGTGGTGATCGGTCCAAGTATTCACGGTATCGTTGGCGGTCACTTCAGCTGCGAGGGACTGGGGGTGCAGACGCTCAAAGGGATCGCTGAGCCGATGGCTATTTTCAGGGTAACGGCGGTGACCGATAACCAGAACCGCTTTGCGTTAGTACCGGTGTTGGGGCGTGACCTTGAGATCAACCAGCTGCTGGATTGTCTGGCTGCGGCTAATCCGGCAACCAAACTGTCATCCAGATCGGTTTATTCAGCGTCGGCTGAGACAATGTCTGCCGGGTTAGCCAGCGTGGATCCATCGGCAGTGGCTCTGGTGAGCGCCAGTCATGGCAGCGTGGTGGTGATTGAGGCGGACTCGGGGTTTGGCAAGACGCGCTTGCTGCAACAGATTGTCCACCTCGCGGCGGGAAGCTTCGAGCGAGCAACGCTGCGCTGTTCGCCGTTCTATCGCGACCGGCCTTTGTATCCGTTGGTTCGTCACTGGAACAGTCTATTGGAACTGCGGGCAGCCGGTGATGCGAACGATAAACCACGCCAGCTTCGAGCCTTATTGCAGGCCCAAGGGATTAAGGATCTGTCTGTGCAGCGGTTGCTGGTTGCGACGCTGTTGAGCAGCGGTTCCGAACCTTATTCCGAACTGGCATCAGAGGATCAGCGTAGTGCAACACGTGAGGCGTTTATCGAGGTAGTACGATGTTTTAGCCGCCGTAAACCGATGTTACTTGCGGTTGAAGATGCCCACTGGATCGATTCATCGACCGCAGAATTTCTGGCGCAGTTGTCGCAGCAGTTGATCGACCTGCCGGTGGTATTGATTCTAACCTCTCGAGAACCGCTTCCCTGGCTATCACAGTCATTATCTAACCTGACCCGGCTGCAGCTGCACGCCTTGCCCGATCAGGTGCTTTATGGGCTGATCGAAGCGATCGATGGTCAGAATCGAATCAGCGACTCGATTCGCCGCCAAATTCTGCAACGCTCCGATGGTTCGCCACTGTATGTCGAAGAGTTGGTGAAGTCGATACTCGAGCAACAGGATCAAGCCGATGCGCAACGGCAAAAAGGCGGCCCGTGCGCTGCTCAGCTTGGTCCGATTCAGGTGCCGGCATCCTTACAGGATTCGCTACGTGCACGACTGGATCGTCTCGGTGCGGCTAAAGATGTGGCGCAATTTGTGTCGGTGTTGGGGCGACAGTTTAGTTACCGGCTGATCCGTGCCAGCTGTCCGTTCGATCCGGATCAAACGGAACTGGCTTTATCGGCACTGGTTGCGGCGCAGTTGCTGATCGCTACCGGTACCGGTGAAAGGCGCGGGTTTGCCTTCTGCCATACCATGCTGCAAGAGGTGGCATATCAGTCACTGCTGAATCGAACTCGCAGGCTGCACCATCGGCGGATCGCCGAGGCGATCGGTCAACATTTCGCCGAGATGGTTGCGACAACGCCTGAAGTGATTGCCAGCCACTATGAGGCGGCGGGGGATACTGCGCTTGCGATTCAATACTGGCATCAAGCGGGATTGAATGCTGCGGCCAGCTGGGCCCATGCTGAGGCGGTGAACCATTACCGTCGTGCTATCGCTTTACTGGACCAAGAACCGGAACAGCAAGGCTCAATCGATCACACCAGTACCGAGCGGCTAGAGGATGAATTAACACTGCGAATCGATCTGGTGCGTTCGCTGCGGATCATCGAGGGCGGGTCGGATGGATTGGAGCAGTTGCAACGTGCTGAGGCCATTGCCCAACAGTTGCACTACGATCATGAGCTGGCGGTGGTTCAAAATCTGGCCGGCAATCTACGCTTCTCCAAGGGTGATATCGATGGCTGTTTGGCGAGCCATCGTGCAGCGATCGGTAGTGCTCGGGCAGCCGGATCGGTGATTGATGAACTTCAAGCGTTGAGCGGGCTGGGGGATGCGAACCTGTTGCGCGGTCATGCTATCACCGCAGAGAACGCCTTCGACCGCTGTCTGGATCTTTACCGTTCGTTGCCGGAACCGCGGCGTCAGGGGATATCGAACCCTATCGAGGCGCCTAATCTATCGCTGCGTGGTCATCTGCGGCTGTATTTGAATCGATTGGTCGACTCCGAGCAGGATGTCGCTAAGGCGGTCGAGCTGGCGCTGCAAACGCAGGACCGCCGCACCGAGATGGTTGCCCGCGGTAGTTGCATGGCTAAAACACTGTGTGAGATGGGGCGTTACACCGAGGCTCGCCAACACCTGCAACGGGCATTGCAGATGGCGCAGGAGATGGGGGTGCTACGGTTTGAATCGCTGTATCTGCTGTTTATTGCCCGGACCTGCTATCCGCAGTTGGGGGGGATGCAGGATCAACAACAAGACCCGCAAGAACAATCAGAACAACAGGCCAGTTCATCGCCGCAGCAGAGCGCGCTGGCGCTGGCCGAGCAGGCGATAGAGATCGCCACCCGAACCGACTTTCGCTACGTCGGCGCCATCGCCTTCGGTGCCAAAGCACTGGCATTGACTGATCCTCAGCAGCGCAGAGTGGCGCTGGACGAAGGGGAGAAGTTGCTGGCCTCCAATAACCTGAGCCAGAATTTTTTTTGGTTTCTACGTGATGCGATCGAGGTATCGCTGGTAGATGGCAATTGGGATCGGGCTCGGCATTACGCCGACCTGCTGCAGCGCTATACCGCCGAGCAACCGTTACCCTGGTCTGACTGCTATATCGGTATTGCCCACTGTTGCAGCGGGTTTCACTCGGGCGACGATGGGATTGAGATGCTGGATCGGATCGCGGCGTTACGCCATGGCTGTCATCGCGATGGCTTGGTTGCCGCCACAGCGCTGCTTGAGCAGCTGCTACCCGAAGCGCAGTTGAACTGATCTAGAGCTGTGATGCAGTGGTCGGAGCGCCTCGTCGAGGCTGCAAGGCGATGCGGGAGACTCGCGATCTGCAATACGGGGCAGATCTGGTCGATGGAGCGGTTGAGAGTCCTAACATCACCACTGCTTTAGTGTCGATCTGCGGTACAAAAAAAGAAAATGTTCAGACCTTCCGATAAACACAGCTGTGCTTTCAACCAACCAGTGCGGTTGGATAATTTCGTGATATCCGTAACGTAAAAAAACAGATGCTTTTTGCCCTTGTGAATCGTTAGTCGGTACCATAGCGGCGGTTATCGATCGCCAAAAGGTTTCGATTGTTAGGTTAAGGACAGGTTATGAGTATTCCCGGTCACGAGATTCACCGCAGTTACGACGACTGGGGGCCGGTACGGGTGTTTGAGGATGGGCAGCGCCGCTACATGGCGTTCGATTCCGATGCCGAACAGAGCTGCGTCGACCTGTCGAGTCCGGCGACCTTGGCTTATCAGTACACCCAAGCGATGATGCTGGCCCTGCTGTTTCAACCGCGACCTCGGCGGGCCACTGTGTTGGGGCTGGGGGCGGGGAGCCTGCTTCATTGTCTGCACGCTTATGATCCGCAGCTGCAACTGGATGCGGTTGAATTGCGACCACTGGTGGCCGAGGTGGCGCAGCAGTGGTTTGGGTTGCAGCTATCGCCACAACTACGGCTTCATATCGACGATGCCGAACGCTATATGCAGCGCAGCGAGGCGGCAGCCAGCCAATTGATCTTTACCGATATCTACAACGATCACGGCATGATCGACAGCCAGATTAGTGATGCGTTTCTGCAGTACTGCTTCGATCACCTCAGCGATGATGGTGTGCTGGTGTTGAATCTATGGGACGAAGGGCGGGGGATCAATCCGCAGGCGGCGCAGCAGCTGTGGAATCAGTTTGGTGATAACTGCCTCAGCTGCCCGGTAGAGGATGGCAACTTGATTGCCTTGGCGTTTAAGAGCGGCATGCCCAATTACAACCCTCGCAGGCTGCAATCGGCACTCAAGCAGCTGTCGCAACGGCTGGAGTTCCCGCTGCATCAACTGGCGGGAAAACTGCGACCGATCTGAAGTTGCTGTAGAGGCGACGCTGCTGTTTTGTGCCGGAATTGATCTAACAACAGAGTCTTATCCAACCGCATCAGTGGTGTGATCGGGGGCGGTTGTTCGATCGGTTTTAGCGATGGCTTCTTTTTTGGTGGGGTAAATGACCGGAATAGAACCCGTTTGGGTTAGATGAGAGAGCTTTTTATGGGGGCTTAGATAGAATGGTCCGCCAGCGCGAGTGATCAAGACTCGACGATTCGGCAGGACGCCGATGAGAAGCGGTATTAAGCGCAGGATAAATCAGTGCACGATAGACAAACAGGGTATAGGAATAACAGATGATCTGGACGTTAGCTTTTTTGTTGGTTGCCATCGTTGTATTGGTGCTGTGGGTGCGCAGTGCGCTGAGCGCTGAGGAGTTATCGGTTTACGATGCCGAGGTTGAGGGG
>JBFFKD010000089.1:0-8245 GCA_041555595.1 Motiliproteus sp. | reverse complement strand
TCGAGGATCTTCTGCTTGCCGGTGTAGAAAGGATGGCATTGGGAGCACACTTCAATAAGGATGTCCTTACCGAGAGTGGACTGGGTCTCGATGACGTTACCGCAGCTGCAGGTAGCGGTCATTTCGGTGTAATTAGGATGGATATCAGCTTTCATCGGATCAACCTCAAAATTTTAAGTGCCGCCACTTAGGTTTTTCACCAAGTACCGCACGTTATGCAACTGTACGAAAATCGTACGCTACAACCAGGCGGCGGATTCTACACCTGCCATTAAACAGGCGCAAGCACAGATCCGCACTAGGCTGTGTTGGCTTGCGGTTGGTTGATCGCGTTGTGTGAAAGAGTTGTTACAATGGCCGCTGGTGTATTGTCGATCTATCCCAGCGTCGATTCATTTCACAGCTTAGCTTGCAGAGATAAAGTCCATGACCCAGACCGGCCGGTTTTTGCGGGTTGCCCTGCCATCCCCATTGCGCCGTTTGTTTGATTACCTGCCGCCCGAATCTGGCCCGGAGTTGGGGGCACTGCAGCCTGGATTGCGGCTGCTGGTGCCGTTTGGTAACCGCAAGTTGGTTGGGGTGTTGGTCGAGCGAGTCGATAGTACCGATGTGCCGGAGGGGAAGTTAAAACCGGTATTAGAGTGCCTCGATGATACGCCGCTACTGCCGCCGCAGCTGCTGCAATTGGCGCTGTGGTCGGCGCATTACTATCTGCATCCGCCCGGTGACGTGCTGGCGACTTTTCTGCCGGTGTTGTTGCGCCAGGGCGAACCGGCCGAATTTCGCAGCGAGCATTGCTGGGTGGTGAGCGATGGTGTCGACCCCGAAACGGTCCGCTCGGCCAAACGGCAGTATCAACTGTTGCAACTATTACTGCAGCACCCGCAAGGATTGGCCGATGAAGCGTTACGCAGCCTGGATTTTTCCAGCGGTTTGGTTAGGGCACTACGTGAACGTGAACTGATCCACAAGGTTGAACGGGCGCCTGAGCATGACCGCTTCCCGACTGACAGCGTACTGCACGAAAGTCCGCTGACTCTCAACGGCGAACAGCGCCAGGCACTGGATGCGATTGTGGAGGAGCTGGACGGTTACCAGTGTGCTTTGCTGCAGGGGGTGACCGGTAGCGGCAAGACCGAGGTTTATCTGCAGGCGATCGAAGCGGTACTCAAAACCGGTAAGCAGGCGTTGGTGCTGGTGCCCGAGATCGGCCTGACGCCGCAGACCGTGAGCCGTTTCAAACAGCGTTTTCGGGTGCCGGTGGTGGCGCTTCACTCCGGGCTTAATGATCGCGAGCGGCTCGACGGCTGGCTCAAAGCGAGTCGAGGCATCGCTGGAATCGTCATCGGCACGCGCTCGGCGGTGCTGACGCCGCTGGCCAATCCCGGCATCATCGTGATCGATGAAGAGCATGATAACTCGTTTAAACAGCATGAAGGATTTCGTTACTCGGCCCGCGACCTGGCGGTGATGCGGGCGCGGCGCGAAGCGATTCCGATTCTGCTTGGCAGTGCCACGCCATCGTTGGAGAGCTTGCATAACGCGCTGTCGGGACGTTACCGCTGGCTTAAACTGGAGCAGCGTGCCGGTGGTGCGCAGGATCCTGAGTTCGAGCTGCTCGATATCTGTCAGCAGCCGCTCGATGACGGCCTCTCCGAGCCGCTGATCGAACGGATGCGGCAGCATCTGCAGCGCGGCGAACAGGTGCTGGTGTTTTTGAACCGACGCGGCTTCTCACCCAGTTTGATGTGCCATGACTGTGGCTGGATCGCTGACTGCCCGCAGTGTGACGCTCATTTCACCCTGCACCGCCAGCCGGCACGGTTACATTGCCACCATTGTGATTTTCAAGCGCCGGTGGCGCTGCGCTGCGGTCACTGCCAGAGTGCCAGCCTGAATCCGGTTGGTGCCGGTACCGAGCGCACCGAGGCGACGCTGCAACGGCTGTTTGATGGCGTGCCGGTGCTGCGGGTCGATCGCGATTCGACCCAGCGCAAGTCGGCGATGCAGAAGATTCTCGACCAGGTCCACCTGGGCGATCCCTGCATTCTGGTCGGCACCCAGATGCTGGCCAAAGGGCACCATTTCCCCCGCGTCACGCTGGTGGCGATCCTCGATGCCGATGGGGGGCTGTTCAGCGCTGATTTTCGCGGGATGGAGAAGACCGCTCAGCTGATTCTCCAGGTTGCGGGTCGTGCCGGCCGCGCCGAGCACCCCGGCCACGCCCTGATGCAGACCCATAACGGCGACCATCCCAGGCTGCAGAGCTTGGTCGAGCAGGGCTATACCGATTTTGCCCGGCAGGAGTTGCTGGAGCGTCGTCATGCCAAGTTGCCGCCATTCTGTCATCTGGCGATGCTGCGCGCCGAAGCGGTAGCCGGTGGTCGGGCTGAAGCGTTTCTGCAGTTGGTGCGAGAGATTGCCGAGCAGCACGACTGGCCACAGGTGAGTTGGCTCGGGCCGATCCCCTCGCCGATGGAGCGCCGCGCCGGCCGTTACCGGGCCCAGCTGCTATTCGAGAGTACTGACCGCAAGGCGCTGCATCATCTGTTGCAGTGGCTGACTCAGGTGCTAGAAACCTTGCCGCAGGCGCGCAAGGTTCGCTGGTCGTTGGATATTGATCCACTGGATATGCATTAGCGCTATCGCGGCGCCGTTGATCCAGCGGCCACTGCTGCTGCGCTAGACATTACCGTACTGCTCCCCTTGTGCGAGCCAGCGGCGAATAATGCCGTCGCAGCTGGCGGGCAGTTGCTCGATCTGGGCGGCGACCTGTTTGACGGGCTCCAGCAGGTCGGCGTCGCGCTCGAGGTCAGCGATCCGAAACTGCATCATGCCGGTCTGTCGGGTACCCAACACTTCACCGGGGCCGCGTAGCTCCAGATCCTTCTCGGCGATCTTGAAGCCGTCGTTGGTTTCGCGCATCACCCGTAACCGCTCGCGACCTTGCTGTGACAGAGGGTTGTGATACATCAGCACACAATGGCTGGCGACCGACCCGCGGCCGACCCGACCCCGGAGTTGATGCAGCTGTGCCAGCCCGAGCCGTTCGGGATTCTCGATGATCATCAGGCTGGCGTTGGGCACGTCGACGCCGACCTCGATCACGGTGGTAGCGACCAGCAGGTCGAGCTCACGGCTTTTAAAGCGGCTCATCAGGTCGGCCTTTTCGGTCGCCTTCATGCGCCCGTGTACCAGGCCGATTCGCAGTTCCGGCAGCGCTGCCGTCAGCTCTTGCGCGGTGACCTCGGCGGCCTGGCACTCCAGCGCTTCGGACTCTTCGATCAGGGTACAGACCCAGTAGGCCTGCCGCCCTTCGGCACAGGCGGCACGTACCCGTTCGATCACCTCGATCCGGCGCTGGTCGGAGATCAGCACCGTGTTGACCGGGGTACGTCCCGGCGGCAGCTCGTCGATCACCGAGCAGTCGAGATCGGCGTAGGCGCTCATGGTCAGGGTGCGTGGAATCGGGGTGGCGGTCATGATCAGTTGATGCGGCACCATGCCGTCACGCCCCTTCTCACGCAGCGCCAGCCGTTGGTGGACACCGAAGCGGTGTTGCTCGTCGACCACGATCACGCCTAGGTTGTGAAACTGCACCTCTTGTTGGAACAGGGCGTGGGTGCCGACCACCAGCTGGGCTTCCCCCGAGCCGATCCGTTCAAGCGCCTCGGTCCGTTTTTTGCCTTTGATCCGTCCTGCTAACCAGTCGACCTTGATGCCCAGCGGTTCGAGCCAATTGCCGAAGTTGATCCGGTGCTGTTCGGCCAAAATCTCGGTCGGTGCCATCACCGCGGCCTGATAGCCCTGCTCGATCGCTTGCAAGGCTGCCAATGCCGCCACCACCGTTTTGCCGGAGCCGACATCCCCCTGCACCAGTCGCAGCATCGGGATCGGTTGTGCAAGGTCATCGGTGAGCTCGTGCCAAACCCGTTGCTGAGCAGCGGTCAGGCTAAACGGCAGTTGCTGCAACAACGCTTTGCTTAGGCGCTGGCTGGGGGGAAGGCCGGGGGCCGCGTGTTGCTGCTGCTGATGGCGCAATCGCACCAGTGATAGGTGGTGCGCCAACAGCTCTTCGAACGCTAGTCGCTGTTGTGCCGGGTGGCGCGACTCTGCCAGCTCCAGCAGGTTGGTGCCGACTGGCGGGTGGTGTAGGTAGCTGACCGCCGCGTTGAGATCGATTAGACCAAACTGGCGCAGCACCGGCTCGGGTAGCCACTCCTGCAGGCCGCCTTGCTGCACCATCATCGCCAGCGCCTGAGCGCAGAGTCCGCGAATGCGTTGCTGGGTCAGCCCTTCGGTCGCGGGGTAGATCGGGGTTAGGGTCTGGTCGATCGGTTCAAGGGCGCTGCTGTCGGTGCTTTTATATTCGGGGTGGTACAGCTCCAGCCCGCCGCTGCCGACCCGCGCTTCACCGAAGCAGCGCAGGTGAGTACCGGGCTGCAGATTGTTCTTCTGGGCGGCGCTGAAGTGGAAGAACCGCAACGATACACTACCTGTGGCATCACGCAGCCTGCAGCGCAGGCTGCGACGGCGCCCCATCACCAGATCGCAGCTGACGATCTCCCCTTCGATCACCGCTTCATCGCCGGGGCGCAGCTGGCCGATCGGTACGACCCGGGTGCGATCCTGATACCGTAGCGGCAGGTGGAACAGCAGATCCTGTAGCGTCTCCAGTCCTAGCTTGGCCAGCTTTTGCTGCATCGCCGCGCCGACCCCCTTGAGTCGATCGGTCGAAATCTGGTCGAGACGACGTAGGTTCTCTGGCGTGCGGGTGTTAGTCATTGGATCGATACGCCCGGTCGCTGTTGCTGCCATCGCGGGCTACCGGGCATTGGCCTATCGCATCGAGCAGCGCGTCGATCGCCTGGGGGCGGGTAAAGCTGGCTCGCCAGGCCAGCGCCAGCGTTCGCGTGGGTGCCGGCGGCTGGAAGGGGATCACCTTGGTCAGTGGCGAGGGTGGTTGCGATAGCACCGCCGACTGTGGCAGCACGGTCGAACCCAAGCCGGAGGCGACCATCTGCCGAATTGTTTCCAGCGATCCCCCTTCCGAGACCAGACCGTCGCTGACTAGGTTAAGAGCGCTGCAGGCTTTGAGTACCTGGTCGCGAAAGCAGTTGCCTTCACCGAGCATCAGCAACGGGATCTGATCCAGCTGGTCGGGGTCGATCTGACGGTGCTGACTCCACGGATGGTCGCAGGGCAGCAGGGCGACAAAATCTTCGCTGTATAGCTCGCGGACCAGCACATCGGGCGCTTCAAACGGCAGCGCGATGACGATGGCGTCGAGCTGGCCCTGCAGTAACCGTTGTCGCAACGTCTCGGTAAACCCCTCTTCCAGATAGAGGGGCATCTGCGGGGCCAGCTGGCGCAACTCAGGCACCAGATGCGGTAGCAGGTACGGCGCTACGGTATAGATTGCCCCCAGTCGCAGCGGCGACACCAGGGGATCGCGTCCGCTCTGTGCCAGTTGCTGCAACTGGAGGGCCTCGTTAAGAACGGTCTGGGCCTGCACTACCAGCTGTTGGCCGATCGGGGTCAGGCTGACACTACTCTTATGGCGTTCGAACAGCGCCACATCGAGCTCGGCTTCGAGTTTTTTGACCGCGATGCTGAGAGTCGGCTGGCTGACAAAGCAACGCTCGGCAGCACGGCCGAAATGGCACTCCTGGGCCAGGGCGACAAGGTAGCGCAGTTCGGTCAGGGTCATCGGCAGACCCTGTGAGTGCTTTGGGTGTCGCGCTCAATCGGTGCAATGTAGGTGACAAGTGGGCTGTAGCAGGCCAGACTGCTGGCATACGGGCTTTGAACTTGGATAACAACGCAGGAGATCAACATCGTGGCAACAGTGCTACTCGTCGGTTGTGGTGAGATCGGTACCCAGCTGGGACTGGAATTATGTCGTGCAGGCCATCACTGTATCGGTCTGAAACGCCATCTTAATCAACTGCCTTCGCCAATCCAAGGACTGCAGGCCGATGTCACCGATCCGGCCAGTCTGGATCGGTTACCGCAACACGATTATCTGATCTATTCATTGGTGCCGTCCGAGTATAGCGCTGCCGGTTACCAGCGCGCCTATGTCGATGGATTGGCCAACGTGCTGGCGGCCCTGGCACAGCAGAAACTGACGCCCAAGCGTCTGTTTTTTATCTCCTCCAGCGCGGTCTATCACCAGAACGATGGCAGTTGGGTCGACGATCTCAGCCCGACCGAACCAGCCGGTTTCTCGGGACAGGCGATGTTGCAGGCCGAAGCGCTGTTGCAGCAATCGGCACTGGCCACCACCGCGGTACGTTATAGCGGCATCTACGGGCCGGGACGCGAGCGGTTGCTGGACTGGGTCAAGCAGGGGATCGGGGCCAGCGCCGAGCCGTTGCACTACGGTAATCGGATCCATATCGATGACTGTGTCGGAGTACTAAGGTTTTTGATCGACAAAGACCTGGCTGGGCACCCTGTTGCCGAGTGTTATCTGGCCTCCGATCCCTACCCGGCCAGCTATCATGAGGTGCTGGAGTGGTTGCGGCAGCAGTTAGCGTTGCCCGCGCCGAGCCAGTGGCAAGACTTTGGCGAAAAATTACGCAGCGGCAGTAAGCGTTGCCGGCCCCAACGGTTGCTGGATGCCGGGTACCAGTTCCACCATCCCGATTACCAGAGCGGCTTTAGGCAGCAACTCAAGGCACTGATTGATGAGTAAGCATGACCAGGTATCAAGCCTAGGATGTTAAGACACGTAAGGAGCGAGCGATGAAGAAGATAGCGGTGATTTTGTCCGGCGCGGGGGTGTTTGACGGTTCGGAGATCTACGAGTCGGTGATGACGTTATTTAATATCGAACAGCAGGGCGCGCAGTACCAATGTTTGGCACCCAATATCGAGCAGTTGCATGTGGTCAATCACCTGACCGGCGAGGTGGCAGAAGGGGAGACACGCAACGTGCTGGTGGAAGCGGCGCGGATCGCACGGGGGGAGATTATCGATCTGGCGCAAGCAGATCCCGACGACTACGATGCGCTGATTATTCCCGGCGGCTTTGGCGCTGCTAAAAATCTATCGGACTTCGCCATTGCGGGCAGTGATTGCGTGGTTAACCCCGATCTACAAGCGTTCACCCAGGCCATTCACCGGGCCGGCAAGCCGGTCGGGTTGATCTGTATTGCGCCGGCAATGGCGCCTCGGCTGTTTGGTGACGCTGTGGTTTGCACCATCGGTAACGATTCGGCGACTGCCCAAGCGATCGAGGCGATGGGCGGCAAGCATCAGGCCTGCCAAGTACACCGCAGCGTGACCGACGAGGCCAATAAACTGGTGACGACCCCCGCCTACATGCTGGCGGGATCGATCAGCGAGGCGGCAGCGGGGATCGGCAGCTTGGTGGCCGAGGTGCTGCGGCTGACCGAATAGGGTGACCGGGTGATCGGCCCCGTATCGATTCGACGGCCAGCGCTTGAGCTGGATCAAGCTGCACCATAGTTAAATTGAGCAGGGTGGGGATTTTTGCTTTACTGATCGTGTAGTCAGTAGTCAGTAGTCAGTAGTCAGTAGTCAGTAGTCAGTAGTTAAGGAGTGCCCTAAGTTGGCGAAGTTGCAACCTCTGTTAGTGAACCTGTGCGGTGCCGGTCTGGCTGCGTCCATCTTAATCCCCTCCCAGGGCTGGGCCGCGGCCGATGACCTGATGACCGAAGAGGATCTGTTTGGGTCAGTGCAAACCGTGACCAACGCGACCCGTTTGGAGCAGCAGGTTAATGAACTGCCAGCCGCTGTCACCGTGATCGATCGTTGGATGATCGAGTCTTCCGGTGCCGTCAATGTCATTGACCTGTTTAAACTGGTGCCCGGATTCCAGGCGTATCACATCCATGCCAACAAGTTTGGTCTGACCAGCCACGGCCAAGGGGATGATTATCCTGGACGGCTGGAGGTGACCGTTGATGGCCGCTCGGTGCACCTGCCGGTATTCTCGAGTGTCGATTGGTCGATGCTGGGAATTGGCCTGGATGATATCGATTATATCGAAGTGGTTCGTGGCCCCAGTGTTGCCAGCCATGGCTCAAATGCGTTTTTGGGTGCTGTTCACATCAAGACCCGCTCTCCCTTGCAAGACAGTGGGACTGGGGTGAGTTTTACCGGTGGAGAACTAAAGACGCGAGACTTTAGCCTGCGGCACAACAACCGGGTAGGGGATTTAAATTTCCGTATAAACGTCAATTTCCACGAAAATGACGGTCATGGCGAAGCGAAT